>JAJYZK010000123.1 GCA_021799945.1 Acidobacteriota bacterium | reverse complement strand
GATCTCTCGCCCTTCGCGGTCTTTTGCTGGCATGATGTCGCGCCAGCGGAGATTCTTCATCTCCGCTGGCCTCATGCCGGTATTGCAGGCAATCAGAATCATGTTGTAAGTAACCGTGCGATACCAGTTGCTCGAAGGCTTGTCCACTTCTGCGACCCATTTCCTGCCGACCGTATGCAGCTTGCGATATTCCTCCAAGGTGAACTCATCCCGCCGCATGGTTTTGAGCTTCGGGCGTTCGTCGTAACGCTGGCTGGCAGGAACGTACCGCTTCTTGATTGCGAAGTTCATCACCGCGCCGAAGATCGACATCTCAAAGCGGATCGTGGAATCACTGATGAAGGGCACCGTCCGCTCCTCGGACGGTGCCAGCTTAATAGGCTTCAAGACACGAATACCCAGAGCATTCTGTACCTTGGTGCGGCGCTCCGCTTCCTTGTCCGCAAACTCCTGCGCCATCTCGTCGCTGACTTCGCGGACGCCGTTCCGCTTAAGGCGTCCCGCTCCGTTCACTCTTCGCCACGCAGGATAACCACCCCATAGCTCATCGCCAATCAAATGCACCTGAGTGGAACCAACGTACCTGTCCAAGGCTCCTTGGATGACGGCGCGGATTTTCTTGGGCCGCGCAGCACTGATCTCTCCGCGCTGCGCTCGGGCTTCCTGCGTTAGCAAATACTCTCTGCCGACCTCGCGGAAGGGATGGTTGAACACCGGCACATCATGCTTGAGGCGGAACCGGATATCGGCGTCCTGGTCGAAGGCGCGTTCCCGCGCCACTTCAACGTCTGTTGTCTTCAGGGAAATGGTCTTGTAGCGGTCTGCCTTCGGAATCTTCATCCGGCAGTACCACATGCGATGTTCCACATCGCCACGCCGGAAGATCACCAATCCCGGCTTGAGTTCCGCTTTGTCGGTGACGAATGCCATGTCCGCCTCCATGTACTAAGACGCGTTCCGTGCAGATTCTGTGTAGGTTTTTTCTGCAAGTCGTTGAATCCTCGTATCTGTGTAGGACTCGTATAGATGATATCAAAATACTAAGTTGCTTATTTATATTTATTTACGTTATATTTGTCATCCTGAGCGGAGTTTGGCCGGCTTTTGGGCCAAACGGAGTCGAAGGATCTGTGGTTGTTCTTGAGCGAATTTCTGATTCGCCATACTAGAGTGACGCCCCCGAAGCTCACTGCCTGCATGGAGGCTGGACCGCGATGCGGGAATCGTTGAAAAAGCAGATCCTTCGCTGCGCTCAGGACGACGAGGAGCCTAGGGCGAATTTCGGAGACGGGAGGATAGGAATCGCTCAGGGGGTGAGCGCGAATGGGCGGTCCTCCACGCTCAAACCCCTTCCAGCAGCATGCTCCTGATTCCGCGCAGCGCCTGCCGCGTGCGTTCCTCGTTCTCGATCAGGGAGAAACGGACGTGGCGGTCCCCCTCCTCGCCGAAACCGATGCCGGGGCTCACGGCCACCTTGGCCTGCGCCAGCATTCTCCGGGAAAAGGCCAGCGACCCGAGGCCCGCATAGCGTTCCGGAATCGGAGCCCAGACGAACATGGTGGCCCGGGGCATGGCCACCTTCCAGCCCAGATTGTTCAGGCCGTTCACCAGGACGTCGCGCCGGCGCCGGTAGTTCTCGCAGATATCTCGGACGCAATCCTGGGGGCCTTCGAGCGCGAGGATGGAGGCCACTTGAATCGGCGTGAAGGTTCCGTAGTCAAAGTAACTCTTGATGCGGCCCAATGCGGCGACCAGGGTGGCGTTGCCGACCATGAACCCGACTCTCCAGCCCGGCATGTTGTAGCTTTTGGACAAGGTGAAGAACTCCACCGCAATCTCCCGGGCGCCCGGAACCTGGAGGACGGAAGGCGCGCGGTAACCGTCGAAGACGATATCGGCGTAGGCCAGGTCGTGCACGAGATAGATATCGTAGTTCCGGCACAAGGCCACCACGCGCTCGAAGAAGGCGAGATCGACGCATTGCGTGGTCGGATTGGCGGGAAAGTTCAGAATCAGCATTCTGGGCCGCGGCTGCATCCGCGGAATTTCGTGTTCGAGCTCGGCGAGAAACTCCTCCGTGCTGTGCAGCGGAAGGGAGCGAATTTCGGCCCCGGCGATCACCGGGCCGTAGATATGAATGGGGTAGCTGGGGCTGGGAACGCACACGACGTCGCCCCGATCCAGGGCCGCCAGGCAGAGGTGGGCGATGCCCTCCTTGGAGCCGATGGTGGCGATGGCCTCGCTCGCCGGATCGAGATCGACGTCATATCTGGTTTTGTACCAGTTGCAGATCGCTTTGCGAAGCCGGGGAATGCCCTTCGACAGGGAGTAGCGATGGGTGGCCGTCTTGCCGGCCGCCTCGATCATCTTTTCCACAATGTGTTTCGGCGTCGCTCCGTCCGGATTGCCCATGCCGAAGTCCACGATGTCTTCCCCCCGGGCGCGGGCCGCGGCCTTGAGTTCGGAGGTGATGCTGAAAACATAAGGCGGCAGACGCCGCAACCTGGAAAACTCCTGCATTCGCTTGTATCCCCGCTATGGAGCAGTGATGACGCGGACTACTGGATCCGCTCGTACCGGTAATTGGCCTCTTCGAGCGCGGCGCCGATCGCCGCGATATGGCCGGAGCCACGGGTTTCCAGGGTGATGTCGATCACCGTGTCGCCCAGGTTCACCCCATAGTATGCGCGGTTGTGAATCGTTTCGACGATGTTGGCGCGTTGATCGGCGAGGATCTTCGTAAGCTGGTGGAGGGCTCCGGGGCGGTCCGCCAGGTGCACTCGGATGCGGACCCGGCGCCCGTCTTTGACCAAGCCGCGTTCGATGATTCTGGCCAAAAGGCTGACGTCGATGTTGCCCCCGCAGACCAGCACCGCCGTCCGCTCTCCGCGCAGCGAAGTTTTCTTCTGCAGCAGCGCGGCCAACGCGACGGCCCCCGCGCCTTCGGCCAGCGTTTTCTCTTTTTCCAGCAAAACCAGAATGGCGCTGGCGATCTCCTCTTCGTCCACGGTGACGATTTCATCGACAAAGCGCTGCGCCAGGGGCAAGGTCAGATCCCCGGCGCGGCGCACCGCGATTCCATCCGCGATGGTGGCCTCCGGCGGCAGGGTGATGGGCGCTCCCTTTTCCCGCGCCCGCAGCATGGACGGCAGCCGCTCGGTCTGCACTCCGATCACCCGGATCCGGGCATCGCTCTCCTTCAGGGCGCAGGCGACGCCGCCGATGAGCCCCCCTCCGCCGACCGGGACCACCACCGCCTCCAAATCGCGAATCTGCTCGAGCAACTCCAATCCGATGGTGCCCTGGCCGTTGATGACGGCGGGGTCGTCGAAGGGATGGAGAAACGTGGCGCCCTGCTCGGCGCAAAGCCGCAGGGCCTCCTCGCAGGCCTCGTCGTAATTGGCGCCATGCAGGATCACCTCGGCGCCAAAGCCGCGCGTCGCGGAGATTTTGACCAGAGGGGTCATCAGCGGCATGACAATTTGCGCGCGGATGCCGCGCTGCGTCGCGTGGTGGGCCACGGCCTGCGCGTGATTTCCCGCGCTGGCCGCAACCACTCCGCGCCGCCTTTCCTCCGCGCTGAGGGTGAGGATTTTATTGAGCGCGCCCCGCTCCTTGAATGCGCCGGTCCGCTGCAGATTATCGAGCTTGAGATAGATCTGCTGCCCGGCCATGGCCGAAAGATCCGCGGAAAGCTGGCAAGGCGAAAAATAGATCAGGTTCCGGATTCGATCCGCCGCGCGCCGGATCTCCTCCAGAGAAACCCCCGGAGGCATGCTCATTGCGAGACCTCGGCCTGCGCGGCATGGGGCCGGGCATGGGGCCGGACCAGGGAAAGCCAGTTCGCGAAGGGCGAAGGGAGGCGGGCGAGCAGCGTCGTTCTCATTGCGAGTATCTTCTCCTAAAAAGAAAGGCCACCAACCTGTTGCGCGGCTGGCGGCCTTCTCGAATCCTTACCTTGTCCGGAGGCCTACGTCCGCGCGCCACCTTCCGCGGCGGCAATCGAGCGCTGTCCAATCTCCGCGGCAAACCATGCGAACCATGCGGGCGGAAGAAGGGGCGAGGCGAGCCGGTGTGCGCCAGCAATCGCACGGTGGGCGTTGTCGAAATGGAGGGCGCGATCGAACAATCTAGAAAAAATCCTCGTACCCGGATAAAGGTCGATTGGGATCTATTGGTAACAGGGGAATCCCCGGCCAGTCAAGGTGGAGGGATGACTCCCGCGCGGTCTGCGCCTCCGGGCGATATGGGGGTGCTCAATCGGGCCGCCGCGATTTTCATGGCGTAGACAATCCACGGACGGCTTCCGGGAATTCCGGAGTTCCGGGGAAAAGTAGTGCTAGCATGGCCGTAATTCGTGCTGCTTCCGGGTTCGGCGCCGGGAAAAGGATGCGCCTGCCGGGCAGCGCCGGAGGGAAGGCGGATTGAATGTTCCATCGCGGACATTTCGCACGGCTTCTGGCGGCGGTTGCCTTGGCCTTTGCGCTGAACGCTTTGGCCGGCGGCGCCGCAGAGGATCCCCCATCGCTGTCCGGCGCAGGAGCCGGCGCCGCAGACCCCGCCTCCCACACCGCTCCCAACTCCGCTTCGAACGTCGCTCTCGATTCCGCTCCGAACTCAAGGGTGCGGATCGTGCGCCTGAGCCAGGTCATCGGCGCGGTGAAGATCGACCGCGAACTCAACCGCGGCTTTGAGAACGCGGCGACCAACCTGCCGCTCATCGAAGGCGTCAAGCTGCAGACGGAAATGGGCCTGGCGGAGGTTGAGTTTGAGGACAACAGCTCCCTGCGCATGACTCCAGATACAACGATCGAACTGGAACAACTCCAGTTGCGGCCCACCGGCTCCAAGGTTTCCACCGTCCATGTGGTTGCCGGGATGGTCTACGTAAGCATGGCCAGCGCCAAAGGCAACGATTTTCGGTTGCGTTTCGGATCCGAGAACCTGGTGTTGCATCCTTCGAGCCATGTTCGCCTTCAGGTCGCGAATTCCCAGGCGGAGCTCTCCATGCTGAAAGGCGCGGCCGAGATTGAGGGGCCCACGGAAACCACTCCGGTCTGGAAAAAGAGAACCTTGCGCTTTGATCTGGCGAATCCGGACCAACCGGCGCATATGCAGAGGGTCGCGGAAAGCCGCTTTGACGGCTGGGATAGGCAGGCTGCCGAGTACCACAGCACTGTTGCCCAGAGTGGTTCCTTCGACTTCTCCGGTTCTTCCGGCGCCTACGGCGGCGCCCCTTATGGCTACGGCATGAGCGATATGAATTATTACGGGAGCTTTATCGGCGCCGGCGGCTGCGGGTCCATGTGGCGGCCATACCTGGCGAGCGCTTCCTGGGATCCGTACGGCAACGGCGCCTGGGCTTGGTATGGAGGAACGGGTTACTCCTGGGTGTCGCCCTATCCCTGGGGATGGATGCCATATCACTATGGAAGCTGGTCCTACTGCTCGGGCTACGGCTGGGGCTGGCGGCCGGGCGGAGCGTGGATGGGACTGGCCAACGGCGTTATGCCGGTCAACGGGCGCTCCCATCCGCCCCTGATGCCTCCGCGGCCGCGCCGTCCTCCCGGCCCGGGCCAACCCGCGCTCATTCCCGTCAGCATGCAGCGGCTTGCCGTTTCCGGGTTGAAATCGAACGACACCTTCGTCTTCCGCAACGACTCGGCGGGTCTGGGTGTGCCGCGAGGCAGTCTCGGCAGTCTGACCCGCATCTCCCGGCAGGCGCAAATCCACGAATCGGTGAGCATGCCGGTTCTCATTGGGAACGCGGCGGCTCGCAGTAACGGCTCCGGAGGCCCCATGGCGGCGGGAAGGGCTGGAGGGTTTGGAAGCTCGTCGTCGATGGGGGGCCTCTCCGGCGCATCCCGCGCATCATCGGCGGCGGGGCGCGGCGCCTCCTCCGGCGGCGGCCATTCGCGCTGACTCCAACCGGGTTTTCGGCCGCGGTATCATTACTCGGATGTGGACCGATACGGCTGACCGGTGTCCCTCCTTGACGGGACCAACGACGGGACCAACGCGATGATTCCAGGTCATGGAGAGCCCGTCTCCCCGGTGCGGGTCGGATTGCTGGGCCTGGGTTTCATGGGAAGGCGTCATCTGGAGGCATACGCCGCGCTGCCTGAAGCGGAGGTCTTTACCAGAACGCATCCCCGGTTCGCGCACATCGGCGTGGGCGACGACTCGCGTCTCGCGCGGGAGATGATCGAAGATCCTACCCTGGACGCCATCGACATCTGCCTTCCCACCTTCCGGCATGCCGGCATGGCCATCGCGGCCTTGGAGGCGGGCAAGACCGTGCTTTGCGAGAAGCCCATGGCGCTGTCCCTGGCCGAGTGCTCCGGGATGCTGCAGGCCGCAGAGCGCTCGGCCGGCTCGCTGATGATTGCGCACGTTCTCCGTTTCTGGCCTGCCTACCGGCGCTTAGGAGACTTTGTGCGTTCGGCGGAGCGCGGAGCGGTGCGCCGAGCGATCTTTCGCCGCAGCTCGGCCTATCCGGCATGGGGCCCCTGGCTGCGCAACCGCGAATTCAGCGGAGGAGCGGTCCTGGACCTTCTCGTCCACGACTTCGATCAGGCCCTTGCGCTCTTCGGGCCACCGCGTTTCGTCACCGCGTCCAGGCTGGCCGGAGGCGATGCGATCCGCTGCCTGCTCGAATACGAAGGCGGTGCGCAGGTCGAGATCGAGGGGGGATGGTTCGAGGGAGAGGCGCCCTTCTCCATGAGCTTTCGCGTCACGGCGGCGGAAGGCGAGCTTGTATTTGAAGAAGATCGGCTCAGGGTAATCGGCGGCCAGACCGCAGCGGAAGAAATGGAGCTAAGCGCCGAGGATCCCTATACGGCGCAATTGCGGTATTTCCTGGCGTGCTGCCCGGGCGGCCGCGCCCCCGTCGACGAACCGACCAAGCGCGCAATGCAGGGCGCAGCTCATGCGGCCGCTCGGAGGGTAGATCTGGCCCTGGCCGTCGATGCGATGGCGCGAGAAAAGCAGGGATGCCGGCAGCCAATCCGTCTGGCTTCGCTGGGATAAGCTTCCCCTCGCCGGTCCGCGAACGATGCTCGAACTCCTCAGTCCGGCAGTTGCATTCGGGTGAACGCGCCGCGCCGCGCCGCAGTTTCGCGCAGCGAGACAAGCGAGGCGATCGTGCGCGACAACTCCTCGTTCAGATCGCCGTAGGCTCGCTCGGCTCCCGTCAGGTTCCCCGCTCGGCCCATGCTCTCCAGCGCCGCCGCCTTGTTCTCGGCGTCAATGGCGGACAGCGCCGACAAAGCTCCTTTGAGCGCATGGCTGCGCTGCGCCAGGCTCTCCGCGTCTCCACTGGCCACGGCTTGGCCGATCTCTCGAAGCTGCTGCGGATAATCCCGATGAAAGACGTCGATCAACTCGGCAAGAAAGTCGGGGTCTCCGCCGACGCGCTCCAGAAGCTCATCGATGTCGATGCCGCCCTCCGACGAGGCTCCGTTCGGTTCCGGGGATTGGTGGCCCTCCGGCGCAGCCGCCTTCCGGGCCACATAGCGGTCCAGGACATCGTCCAATTCGTGCGCGCGGATGGGCTTTGCCAGGTAGCCGTCCATGCCGGCGGCCAGGCAGCGTTCCCGGTCGCCCTTCATGGCGAATGCCGTCATGGCCACGATCGGCTGGCGGCCACCGCCGCGTTCCTCTCTGCGGCGCAATTCAATCGTTGCCTCGATGCCGTCCATGCCGGGCATCTGCACATCCATTAGCACCAGGTCGTAGGCTCTCCGCTCCAGAGCGGAGAGCGCCTCCACGCCATTGGCGACCACCGTCACCGCATGGCCTCTCTTCTCCAGGAGGCGCGCCGCGAGCTTCTGGTTCACTTCGTTGTCCTCCGCCAGCAGCACGTGGAGCGAGCGCTGCTCGCCGTGCTCCTGCCGCAGGGAGTTGCCGGTGATCATGGGGGCCTCCCTCTTCTGCCGCCTGGCTCCCAGCGCGTGTTCGATCGCATCGCGAAGCTCCGTCTGGCGAACGGGTTTCAGCAGGTAGGCGGCGATGCCGAGCTCCGCGCAGCGGGCCGCATCGCCGCGGTATCCCGCGGAGGTAAGCATCATGATGGTGGCCGCAGGAGTTCCACCGCTCCGCCGGATCTCGTCGACCAGGCCGAAGCCGTCCATCTTGGGCATGTGCATATCGGTGAGGATCAGTTGGAAAGGGCCGTCGTGGCCGCCGGCCGCGGCCAGGCATTCCAGCGCCTGCTCGCCGCCGGCGGTCAGGGTGACCTTCATTCCCCAACTCGTCAACAGGCCCTCGAGAATCCGCCGGTTCGTCCGGTTATCGTCGACCACCAGC
>JAJYZK010000122.1 GCA_021799945.1 Acidobacteriota bacterium | reverse complement strand
CATGGCCAGAAAAGCGTGTTCCCTCTTTCTGTTTTGCGCCCTGATCGCGGGGACGGCAGCGCGCCTGCTTGGACAGACGGGGGCGACCGGAGCCGTTCTTGGAACGGTCACCGACAAGACCGGCGCGGTGGTGCCGAACGCGGCGATTGAAGTAACGAACGTCGATACGGGGGTTGTTCACAAGGCTGTGACCACGGGCGCCGGCGACTATTTCGTGCCCTATCTCAACCCGGGGCGCTACTCGGTGACCGCCGAAGCTCCCGGATTCGCAAAGTCCGTCAGCGAGGCCTTCACCCTGTCGGTGGGCCAGGAGGCGCGCGTCAATACGGCGCTGACGCCCGGGCAGGTAACGGAGACCATCACCGTAGCTTCGACCCAGGTGGCTTTGGATACCGACAACGAAGCGCTGACCAACTACATGAGCGGCACGCAAGTCGCCGACCTGCCCCTGAACGGGCGGAACTTCATGCAATTGCTGCTGGTCGGCGCCGGCGCGGTGACGGTGGGCGGCGAGCAGGGGACGATGCTGCAGGGCGTAGGCAACGCGGTCAGCATCAATGGCGGCCGACCGGAAGGCAATAACTACACGCTGGATGGGTTGGTCAATACCGATCAAGCGCTGGTGACCCCCGCCGTGATCCTTTCCCAGGATGCAATCAAGGAGTTCAAGGTGGAGAGCGGCACCTACTCTGCCCAGTATGGCTTCAGCGCCAGCCAAATCAACCTCATCAGCCAGAACGGAACCAATCAGCTTCACGGATCGCTTTGGGAGTTCAACCGGAACGACGCCTTCGACGCCAAGCCCTTTCCCACAGCCAGCGATTACAGCGCGGCCGTGCCCACGGTGAACCCGGAGCTGCGGCAGAATCAATTCGGATACGTCCTGAGCGGTCCGGTGGTTTTTCCCAAGCTCTACAACGGCAAGAACCACACATTCTTCATGGCCAACTACGAGGGCTGGCGCATCATCAACGGGGCCAGAGTGGAAGACTCGGTTCCCAACCCGCCGACTCTCACCGGCAACTTCTCGGCCGAGACCTATCAGACGCAGCCGAGTCTGGGACTTCCCGGAGGCCCGCTTCCCGCCTATGGAACTCCGGATTGCGTAAAGCTCCTGAGCGTGGGGCAGAACTGCATGCCGGTGAATCCGTTGACCGGACATGCGTATCCCAACAACGTAATCCCGACCAGCGCCATCACCTCGCGCCTGGCTCAGGTGGCCATCCAGTACGGATACTTCGCCACCCCCACGGTTCCCAACGCGGCGGAGGGCCTGCCCAACTTTATTGAGAATATCGGCCTGCCGCTCTCCACCAACCAGCAGACCTACCGTCTGGACGAATCTCTGGGGAAATATGGCCTGCTCTTCGGCCGCGGGACGTACTCGACCTACCAGAACAGCGCCGACAACACCGCATCTCTGGTGTACGGAATTGAAACCCAGTACGAAAAGCAGGAGAACTGGGAAATATCCCACACCATCAACCTGGGCCAGGCGAACGTGAATAACTTCCGCTTCGGTTATCTCAACTCGCAGGCTCCGCAAGGCGCCCCGCCCCCGCCGGCCGCAGCCGTCAGTCAGCTCGGGGAGACTGGCGTTTTCACCCATTTCATCGCGCTTCAACAGACTTGGCCGGACATCGGGCTCTCTCAGTACTCGGGCTTCGGCGGCCCGATCAACGCGTATACGGGATCCGTGATGCCCGCCTGGGAATACGCCGACGACTTCACCAGCATCCATGGCCGGCATACCTTCACCATGGGCTTCGACCGGAGAACCTGGCAGCTCATCCGGAACCTGGATGACGACTTTTATGGCGATTGGAGTTATACCGCTCAGAACGTGCAGACCAACAACATCAACTGCCCGAACGCCACCGCCCTTTGCGGTACGGGCAACGCTATCGGCGACATGCTGACCGGCTACTACGCCGGCGTCGGCGGCTTTGTGCCCGGACCGTTGAGCCCGACCAACCAGGCCGGCAACCCGCAAGACCACGTCTTCGGATACTTTGCGCCGTACTTCCAGGACGACTTCAAAGTCAACCAGAGGCTGGTGGTCAACATGGGACTGCGCTGGGATTACCGTGCGGCGGCCTATGAGGCCCACAATCACTTCTTCTGGCTGGATACGACCAACACGCAAGGCGGCCTTTGCTATGCCGATCCCCAGCTTACGACGGATGGGGTGGCCCCCGGCGTCGGCTACAACGGCGGTCCCATTCTCCGGTACTGCGGAAGAATTCCCCGTCCGGCGCCCTGGTACCCGTTTGCGCCGCGCGTCGGATTCGCCTATTCCCTGCCGGACAATAAAACCGTCATCCGCGCCGGCTTCGGGCTCTTCTACGATTCCTTCGAGGGGCGCGAGATCGACGACTCCGCCGACATCTACCCCTACAGCATCCGCAACAGCCTCACCCCGACCCAGAACCCGCTTATCACGAAGATCGGGAACAATTTGTTCCCCGCCTTCAACAAGCTAACGTCCTTCCCGGTCTCCACGCTTTCGTTTATCGCGGTGATTGAATCGGAAGATCCTCTGGATCCCTATGTCCAATCCAGGACGCTCTCCATTCAGCGCGAGATCGCGCGCAATACGACCATCGAAATCAACTATATCGGCACCAAGGGAACCCATCTGCTGGACCGGCAGAACATCGCGCAGCCGTACTCCATTCCCGCATCCAGCCTGGCCTTCTGCCAGCAGATTCCGACGCCCACGGTGGCCCCATGCCCGACCTCCACCCGCTTGCCTTACCCCAACTTCACCGGCTTTTATATCGATAGCAAATTCGCCGGTTATTCCAACTACAACGCGATGAATGTGCAGTTCGAGCGCCGTCAAGGCAATACCGCGCTGACCGCAATCTACACCTGGGCCAAGAGCATGGACGATAAGTCCGCCGCGGCCGGCGTTGGGGCCACGGGTTCCGGTTACCAGGGATTCATGAATAACCACGATCCCAATCTCGACTACGGCCCCTCCGACTTCGAGGTCAACAATCGCTTTGTCGCCAGCTACGTCTACCAGCTCCCGGTCGGGCGGGGTCAGAGATTCATGGGCGACATGAATCAGGCTGAAAACGCGGTCCTGGGCGGATGGCAGCTCTCCGGCATCACGACCTTCCAAACCGGATTTCCCTATAGCATCCAGGGAACCGACGTGAGCGGCCTGGACGACACGCAGTTTCAACGCGGCAATTATGTGCCGGGCTGCAACATTCACGGCAATCTGACGCAAAAATTCCAGCGCATCAACATGGCCTGCTTCACCCAGCCCGCCGCCGGCACCTACGGCAATACGGGCCGTAACTTCCTGCGCCAGCCCGGAATCAATGACTGGGATATGGGCATAGCGAAATACTTCCCCATTACCGAACGGGCGCAGTTCCAATTCCATGTGGACATGTTCAACGCCTTCAACCGCACCCAATACAATCTGAACGTCGGCGGTTTGGCCACCGGCGGATCGGGCGGAGGCTCCTCCATCGACAACGGAATCGGCGATCCGTTGCAGGGGTTGATCACCAGCTCCTCACCGGGCCGAATCATCCAGCTCAGCGGCAAGATTACCTTCTGACCAGCCATCCCGCCCGCTTCGCGCAACCGGCGAAGCGGGCGGTCTTCTTGTTTCTCCCAATCTGGCCGGCCCACTCTTTCTGCGCCGAGTCGGATGACGGCGCAGGTGCGCGAGCAGTTGCGCACGTGGTTACGCGAACAACCGGACAGAACTTTGGCGGAGTTGGACGAGCAGCTGGAGGCGCATTCGGTTCAAGCCAGCCGCAGCTTGATCTGTCCGACGCTCCTGGCCTGCGCCCAGACTCCCGCGCCGCAGGAGAAGACTTGGCCTATTTCGGCGTCGCGCGGTAGAGACCGCCTGGCCTGGCATCCTCGAGCATCCACAGGGCGCCATCCGGAGCGACCTCCACATCGCGGACTCTAAACCCGATATCCCACCGTTCAGCGGGAGTTGCTCCTCCTTTCCCGTGGAATTTGATGAGGGTGAGCGACTTCGAGGCCAGCCCACTCGCGAGGGCCGAGCCATTCCACTGCGGGAACATGGCGCCTTTGTAGAAGACGAGGTTGCCCGGTGCGATGACCGGAACCCAATAAATAACAGGCTTGGTCAAATCAGGGCGTGTGTCCGGATTCGGGATGGGCACACCGTCGTAGTTTTTCCCGTAGGAGACCAGCGGCCAGCCGTAGTTTTTGCCCTTCTTGATCAGGTTCAGCTCATCGCCGCCCCGTGGGCCGTGTTCAAGCTCCCACAACTGTCCATTCGGCGCAAAAGCCAAGCCGTAGGGAGTGCGAAGTCCCGTGCACCAGGTCTCCGATGGCGTCAGATTCGGGCCGGGAAACGTGTACGTTCTCACGACAGGAGCTGTCTTTGCGCTTTCCGTATCCCTAGGCGGGTCAGTGACAGGCACACTGGCCGCGCCTGTCTTTCCAGCCATCGGATTGCCCGGGGCAGGCTTGCCATCCAGCGTCAGGCGCAGAATCTTACCCAGAGGCTGGTTCGGATCCTGGGCCGGCGTAAAGCGCTGCCGATCTCCAGAAGTGAGGAAGAGATACTTACCATTGGGAGAAAAGGCAATCTGTGCGCCAAACTGTCCGCCGTTGCCCCTCTCGCCGTCGCGCCAGATCACCTGGAGTCCCTCTAGGCTCGCCGAATCCTCACCGATCTTCAACCTGGCCCGCGCCAGCGCCAGGCTCGAGCCGCCGTCACCCGGCTCTGAATAGGTGAGGTAGACATTGTGGTCCTTCTTATAGTGCGGGGAGAGAAAGACGCCCAGCATACCCCCCTGACCTTTCCAGAGAACGGCCGGCGCGTTGGCAACGGGCGTCTTTGCTCCCTGCTGGGTGACCAGCCACAGGCCACCTACCTTCTCGGTGATGAGCATTCGCCCATCGGGCAGGAAAGCAATCCTCCAGGGCAGATTCAAAGTCGTGACCTGGACCAGCTTGAATGGCAGGCTGGGGTCAGGCTTCTGTTCGCCCGCATTGATCTGTGCAGATGCGCCGCTCGCGGCCATGGCTAGTAGAAGCCCCGCGATCGCTAAGTGCTTCATCTCGTTTTTCCCCTTTTGATAGAGTGGTCCGACATGAGCAAACGTTCTTCCTTTCGACGTTTGCCGGGATGTTTTAACGCTCATAGACTTTGCGGTTGCAGATCAGCTTATACAGAACCGTTGCCCACAGATCCAGTACATCACAGAGGCCGGACCTGCGCTCCTCCCGCTAAGAATTCAACCGCCGGCCGGCAAGTCTTCAAAGAAAGCGCCGATTGGACGCTTGCGGCCCTCAAGATGGATTTCAAGGGTCCGGCAGCGCATCTGGCCCGCCTCATCGTTTGAGCGCAGATTGCTCTTCGGCAAGAGAAACGGGCTAAGCGCTGGCCAGCCGTGACATCTGGATTTGTGCGCAGTAGTCTGCGGCCGGGCCACGGCGGCGTTATAGAATTGCGTCGGAGAACCTGCTTGGCGCATCCAGACAAACTTGTCCGCATGGGCCTGCTTCTGGCGCTCCTGCTCTGCCGCCTTCCCGGAGAGGCGCAGGGGGCCGACGAGGCGAAACTGCAGCAATATTCCGAGGAGGCGCAGAGCGCACTGGCCTCCGGCCATTTCGACGACGCGGTGGCGGATTATCGCGCCATGCTGCAAATGCGCCCGGATCTGGCGGAGATTCACATCACCCTGGGCGCCATCTTCTTTCAGGAGCGCAGATACGAGCAGGCCGTCGCCGAGCTGCGAACGGCGCTTAAGCTGAAGCCGGGACTTCAGAAGGCGGAGCCGCTGCTCAGCATGTCGCTGGCGGAAACCGGTCATTACCGCGAAGCCCTGCCGGGTCTGGAATCGGGATTCCGGCAATCCGCCGACCCGCAGGTGAAGCGTATGTGCGGCCTGCAGTTACTGCGGGCCTACACCCGCCTCAATGAAAACGAAAAGGCCGCGGCCTTCGCCCTGGAGCTCGACCGCCTGTATCCCCAAGACCCGGAGATTCTCTATCACACCGGGCAGGTGTACGGAAATCTGGCCTTCGTGAACATGCGCGAGCTGGCGGCGGTGGCCCCGGATTCCGTATGGCGCCATATGGCTGCGGCCGAGGCCTACGAAAGCCAGGGGGAGTATCCGCGGGCGATCGACGAGTACCGGAAAGTGCTGGCGATCGATCCCAAACGCCCGAATGTGCATTACCGGCTGGGACGCACGCTGCTGGCTCGCTCCGAGGCGACTCTGGCTCCCGCGGACATTGCCGCCGCTCGACAGCAGTTCCTGCTGGAGCTGCAAATCGATCCGGAAGATGCGAATGCGGCTTATGAGATTGCGGAAATCGATCGCCGGGCCAATCGCCTCGATGCTGCCGAGAAGTATTTCCAGATCGCGATCGGGAGCTACCCGGAGTTTGAAGACGCCCAACTCGGACTTGCCGCCACGCTGCTGTCGCTCAACGAGCCGAAGCGCGCCCTGCCTCACCTGGAAAAGGCCGTCGCATTGAACCCGGCCGATGAAGTGGCGTGGTATCGCCTGTCGCAGGCGGACCGGGCGCTGGGCGATGCCGCCGGGCAGAAAAAGGCGCTTGCCGCTTTTCTGCGCCTGCACCGGTCGCAGCCGAACTCAGGCGATGCGGCGAACAAGCTCACCTCGGCCAACGAAGTGACGCGGCAGCAGTTGGATGCCGGCGCTCCCCGGTAGACCGGCGTTTTTCCAATAACGCTCTCCGTCCGGAGGAGAAGCTTGAGTCGCGAGACGGCGGGCTGTTTCTCTCTTCCCCATGGGGCTTACCTCCAAAGTCCGCCGCCGATCCGGTTACGGAGCGCGTTGGGCATTCGCGATTTGGCATAAGATGGAAAGGCGCGGTTGGGTCGGGGCGCTGTGCGGAACTGCCTGCAAGGGAGACGGGCGGCATGAGAGACGCGATGGAAGCCAATTGCAGCGCGCTGAGAGAGGCGGTCGCGAACTGCATCGGTGCAAGCCTGCCGCAGGCGGATCCGCCGCGGGATCCGCGCGCCTTCTTCAACTCCGCCGCCTGCCGGCCGCTGAAAGCGGAAGTGATCCGAAGCGGTTACAAACTGTGGGAGCGGCAGTATGTGGAGGGCAACGGAGGCAACCTCTCGGCGCGCATTTCACCCCGCCATGTTCTTTGCACGCCCACCATGCTGAGTAAAGCCGATGTCGGGGAGCGGGATCTGTGCCTGGTCAATCTCGACAACGAGCGGATTGAGGGCCATCTGCGACAGACCAGCGAAATCCGGCTGCACCTGGAGATTTACAAGGCGCTTCCTCACGCCCGCGCCGTCATCCACTGTCATCCTCCCCACGCCACCGCCTACGCCGTGGCGGGACTCATTCCCCAGGGCAACCTGCTGCCGGAGCAGGAGGTCTTCGTCGGCTCGCCGGCCATTTCTCCTTACGAGACGCCCGGCACGCAAGCCTTTGCTGAAACAGTTCTGCCCTATGTGCGGACGCACAACGCGATCCTGCTGACCCACCATGGCGTCGTCTGCTGGGCGGACACTCCCACCCACGCCGAGTGGTATGTGGAGATCCTCGAGACCTATTGCCGGACCATCATGCTGGCCCGGCAGTTGACGCCGAACTTGACGGAGTTCGCGCCGGCCAAGGTGGCTGAGCTTCTGCAGATGAAAAAGGGGCTTGGATTGCCCGACGAGCGCTTCGGCGAGGCTCCGAGTCCTGCCCTGGCCGCTGCGCCGGCGGAAGATCTGGTCTTCGCCGATCTGCTGCAGGGCCAGGACGGCCGTCCGCTTTTCGCCGCGCCGGAGGAGGTCGAGCGGTTGACCGAGTCCATTGTCGCAAGGGTGCGGGAATTCATCCGGGAATCCCTCGTGGAACGGCAGTGACCCCGGCGCAATTCCTGGCCGTGGATCTGGGAGCATCCAGCGGACGGGTGGTCGCCGGAGAATGGTCGGGCCGTCGATTCGCGCTCCAGGAGCTGCATCGATTCGCAAATGAAATCGTCGATGTTCGCGGCGCGCTTTTCTGGGACATCCTTCGAATCTGGACCGAGATCAAGGCGGCGTTGCGCAAGCACCGGGGAATCTGCTCCGAACCGCCGCGCTCCATCGGCGTAGACGCCTGGGGCGTGGACTTCGCGCTCCTGGACCGCGGCGGACGCCTGCTCTCCAACCCCTACAGCTACCGCGATCCGCGCACCGGCGGCATGCCGCAGCGGGTCCATGAAGTTGTGCCGGCAATGGAGCTCTTCCGCGAGACGGGCGCCTACCCGATGGCCATCAACACGCTGTATCAGCTTTTTTCGATGACGCTTGGCTCCGGCCCGCAGCTTGAGGGCGCGGAGA
>JAJYZK010000121.1 GCA_021799945.1 Acidobacteriota bacterium | reverse complement strand
CTTTCGCTGGACCTGGTGGACGATCCCAACGAGGCGCCGGATAAGGTGATCGGCCTGTTCAACTCCTCCGATCCCTTCGTGCATCGCGAGATATTCGGCATCGCAGAAATCAACCTGGAGAATCTGTCCTTCGACTTGACGCCGATCGGGCCGGTGACCACCACCATGATGTCGCCCCTGATGCTGACCCCGGACAGGAAGCTCGGGTACACCGCGGTGGTGAACGGCGAGCAGGGCAATCGCATCACGGAGTTCTGGGTCTTCGACATGGAGACCAAGAAAATCATCGCCAAAAAGGCCTTCATCGGACGGACGCGCTTCAACTTCGGCATGACCGCGGACGGCGCGAATCTTCTGATCTACAACGCCGGTTTCCAGATCGAGGTCTACGACGCGAAGACGCTGGAGATGACCCACGACATCGACCTCGGCGGAGACACGACATCCAACCTGATCGTGATGCCGGAGGGACAGTAGACGGCCGCGCCTGAGGCGGGCGCGGGCGCCCGAAGGGTCGAAAAAAGACTTGAGGGGAGAACCGCGTGGACAGGCTGAACCAGAACAATGCGGATCACGCGCCATCCCCCTCGCTCCCGCCCTCGATTCCCTTCCGGCAATACCGCCGCGTCCTTCCCTGGCTCCGTCCCTACTGGCGGGCCCTGAGCGCCGTCCTGCTGCTGAGCCTGCTGTCGAGCGCGCTGGGCCTCACCCAGCCCTACGTGTCGCGGATGCTGATCGACGACGCGTTGCTGCGCCACAGCATGAAGGCTCTGGAGCGGATCGCGTTGCTCATGGTCGCGCTCACCCTCCTGAGCGCGGTTGTCTCCATCGGATGCAGCTATCTCTATATCCGCTTTTCCGCCCGGTCGCTGTTCGATATGCGGCTCTCCGTTTACCGTCATCTGCAGCGGCTCTCGCCTCAGTTCTTCGCCCGGCGCAAGCTCGGCGACGTCGTTTCCCGGCTCAACAACGATATCGGCGAAGTGCAGCGGGTCTGCTCGGACACCCTGCTGAGTTCGCTTTCGAATGCGCTGTCGCTAATCGGAAGCGTGGCCATCATGGCCTGGCTGAACTGGAGGCTCTGCCTGGTGAGCCTGGCGCTGCTGCCTGCGGCATCCCTGTCGCTGCGGCATTTTCAGGTTCGGTTGACGAGCCGCACCCGGCGCGTGCGGGAGTGCAGCGCCGGCCTCGGCAGTTTTCTCATCGAAAGTCTCATGGCCATGCGGCTCGTCGTCGCCTCCGGCGGCGAAGAACGCGAAGTCCGCAACTTCGAGCGGCACAACAGCGCCTTCATCTCCGCGCTGCTGCGTCTCCAATTCCTCTCGTTCCTGGCCGGAGCCGCGCCGGGCATGCTGCTCACCGTGTCCACGGCCATGGTCTTTCTCTATGGAGGAAGGCTGGTCATTCAAGGACATCTCAGCCTCGGCGGCCTGGTCGCGTTCATGGCCTATCATCTGCGGCTTCTAACGCCGGTCCAGAGCCTGTTCGGCGTCTATACAAACCTGCTCACCGGCGCCGTCTCTCTGGAGCGCGTCCTCACCCTGCTCGACATCCCGCCCGAGATTCGCGAAGATCCGCAGGCGCAGCGGTTCCGCGGCGCCCGGCGCGAGATCCGCTTCGACGGGGTCTCCTTTGCCTACACGGATCGCGGGCCTGTGCTGCGCGACATCAGCCTGCGCATTCCCGCCGGCGCCCTCTGCGCGCTGGTGGGGAGCAGCGGAGCCGGCAAGTCCACGGTGGCGGAGATGCTGCTGCGCTTCTACGATCCGGAACGGGGATCGATCGCCATCGACGGCCTCGATCTCCGCCGCATGAAACTGGACGATCTGCGCCGGGAGATCGCGCTGGTCGAGCAGTCGCCCTTTTTCTTCCATGCCTCCATCCGCGAGAACATCGCCTACGGGCGGCCGGAGGCGACCGAAGCGGAGATCCGGAGCTGCGCCTCGGCGGCGTGCATCGCCTCCTTCATCGAGTCTCTGCCCGAGCAATACGATACGATCCTCGGCGAACGCGGCGTGACCGTCTCCGTGGGAGAGCGTCAGCGCATCGCGCTGGCGCGCGCTCTGCTGCGGAACCCGTCCCTGCTCATCCTGGATGAGCCGACCTCCGCGCTCGACGCCCAATCCGAGGCTGCGGTGGCGCGGGAGCTGGCCCGCGTTCTACGCGGCAGAACGGCGCTGGTCATCACCCATCGCGCGGCGCTGGCCGAGCTCGCCGACCTGGTGTTTGTCATGGAATCGGGCCGGATTGTCGATTGGGGAACTCCCGCCGACCTGTACGCCCGGCGACGGCTCGCGCCGCTGTCGTTAGCGCCCCCGTCGTTAGCCACTCAGGAGCCGGCGGAGATGCCGGCGTGAAGCGACGCGTTCGCATCGGCATCGTGGATAGCGGCGTAAACGCCGCGCATCCGCACATCGGCGGGATCGCGGGCGGGATCTCCATCGACGGCGAAGGGTCGTCCCCGGACTATCTCGACCGCCTGGGCCATGGAACCGCGGTGGCGGCGCTGATCCACAGCCTGGCCCCGGAGGCCGCTTTGCTCTGCGCGCGGGTCTTCGATCGAAACCTGGCGACCAGCATCGCCCGGGTGATTCGCGCCATCGACTGGTGTCTGGAAAACGGAGCGGGCGTCGTCAACCTGAGCCTGGGAACGGCCAACCCGGCGCACCGCGCCGACTTTGTCGCGGCTCTGGAGAGAGTGGAGTCGGCAGGCGCCGTGCTCGTGTCGGCCTTCGAGATGGATGGAAGATTGATGCTTCCCGGGTCCCTGCCGGGGGCCGTCGGAGTGACCGCCGATCCGGAATGCGGCGTCCATCGATATCGCCGCGTCTTTCGCGACGGGAAATTAGTCTTCCGCGCGCCGCCGTTTCCCAGGCAGATTCCGGGAGTTCCGCCCTTCCGCAACATCCACGGAGTGAGCTTCGCCGTCGCCCATATCTCCGCGCATCTGGCGAGCGCCCAGCGCCGCAGCCGCCGGCCGCGCAGCCCACTCCGCTCCCCCAGCTCCCCGGAGAACGGCCAGGCGCAAGCTTGGCGCGCCTGATTCTCCAACCCGCCGCAACGCGCGAGAGAATTCGTCTTGGGCCGGCATCGCCCGCTTTCTCTCCGGCCGCGCTCGTAAGCCGGATCGAGTTAGCGTCGCGCGAATCGCCAATCTTCCGGCCGGCGCCCGGGGAGTTATCGCAAAAAGCGATCTTCCTGCATCACTAAATACTGTTTGAATCGCGAGGGCGCCGCACTTAGACTGTGTCCACGATCACCCGAAAAACTCCTTTCCATATCTAACCGGCCGCTTGCGGCGCGGACCCAGCCGTGTATCTACCGGCGATTTACCCGGATCAGGCGCTGGAAACAGAGCCCTTCCGCTTGGCTCACTTCACAGGAGGCATTCACCGATATGGCTCATTTTCCGATTCGCCGTCTTCGCGGCGCCTTCGCTCGCCAGGCGCGGCTGGTTTGCGCACTGCTGGGATTTCTGATGGCCGCGCTGCAGCCCTCTGCCTTGCTGGCGCAATCGACCTTCGGCGCGTTTGTCGGAACGGTGAAGGATCCCGGCGGCAGCGTGATCCCGAATGCAACCGTATCTCTGACAAATAACGGCACCGGGGTGGTTCGCACCACGACCGCCAACGGCGCGGGCGAATACGGTTTCCTCAACCTGGAGCCGGGCGCTTACGCCATCAGCGTGACGGCCAATGGCTTCCGCCAGGCCGATTTTCCCGGCCTGACGCTCCAGGCGCGGGAAACCCAGCGCCTGGACGCAACGCTGGCCGTCGGCGCCACCTCCCAAACCGTCGTTGTGCAATCGAATGCGGCGGTGCTGAACACCGACACGTCGAATACCACGGAAACCCGCACCGGCGCGGAACTGGATCAGCTTCCGCTGGCGATCAGCTCGCGCGCCTCCGGATCCACCAGCCCCTTCGCCACCCTTACCTCCCAGGCCGGCGTGCAAACGGACTCCACCGGAGACCTCTCGGTGGCCGGCGCCAAGCCGAGTCTCCTATCGGTATCCGTGGACGGCATCAGCACCATGAACGTCACTTTCAGCGCGCCCGCCCCGGAGCTATTTCCCTCCTTTGTCTCCATTGAAGAAATACGCGTGAGCGAAGACGATAACAGCGCGGAATATGGAGGAGTAAGCGACATCACCACAGTCACCCGGAGCGGAACCAATCGCTCCCACGGCGGAGCCTACGACAACTATGAGAGCGACGGGTTTAACGCGAAAAGCCCCTTCGCGACCATCAAACCGAAGCTGGTCATGAACGATTTCGGGGGTTATTTCAGCGGCCCGGTGATGATTCCCCACTTCTATAACGGCACGGATAAGACATTCTATTTCCTCAGCTATGAGGGTCTGCGCCTCCCGCAGGCCTCGGCGGTGGTGCAAAGCGTGCCCACGTTGGCTATGCGCAGCGGAAACCTGTCGGTCTATCCCCAGCAGATTTATAACGCCGCGGGTCAACCCTTTGCGGGAAACCAGATTCCGCAGAAGGATATCTCTCCGGTGTCCGCGGCGGCCCTGAAGGCTTTATATCCGCTGCCGAACTTCGGACCGCCCGGAGCCATCGCCAACAACTACGTGCAGAATTTTCCCACTCCGATCTCTTCCGATCAGGGCGACGCACGCTTCGACCAGGTTCTCACCCCTCGCCAGACGGTGTTCGCCCGCTACAGCTATAAGCACCGATCGGTATTCGCCGCGCCGACCTCCAGCCCTTCGAATGGCGGCTCGGCCCTGATCGGCTCCTTCAACGAGCCGGAAACGGATATCAGCCTGACCGCCGCGCATAACTATATCCTGCGGCCCGATCTCATCAACGAACTTCGGGTTGGACTGAGCAAGTTCGCCACGGAACGAACCTTCGACGCGAACTCCGCTCTGGCGGGTCAACTGGGCATTACCGGCATCCCCGACCTGATCAGCCCGAATATCTCCGCCGCTCCCAACTTCCAGATCGAAGGCTTTACCGCGACCGGGGGTCTTGGAGAGACCACGAACAGCAGCCGCACGCTTCAGTTGATCGACAATCTCACCTGGACCAAACAGACCCATACGATCAAAGCAGGCGTGGATTACCGCTACATGAACGCCTTTGCCGGCAATGTCTTCGGCGCCTATCGCCTGGGCCGATACACGTTCAACGGAGCGAGCGCGGTGGGCGCAAAGATTGCATCCCCTATGGCGGAGTTCCTCCTGGGCTATCCGGACGTGACGACGGTGGCCGACGTCCTCGATGCGAACATGAACGGATACGGAACCGCGGAGGCCGTGTATGTGCAGGATAGCTGGAAGGTGTCTCCGTCCTTCACGCTGAACTACGGCATGCGCTATGAATATCACCCGATGCTCCGCGATCATGCCGGCAACAGCGCGCAGTTTCTCCCCAACTTCACCTCTTTTCAGAACGGGCGCTTTGTGCAAGGAGCGATCGCGGTGCCCAATCAGCAGGCTCTGAACACGTTGACTCTGCCCAGCTTTGCCGCCGGAGTCGCTCCGCTGCCGGTCATCACCGCGCAGCAGGCGAATATACCCAGCGCCCTGGTCTCGGTCACCAAGACGGATTTCGCTCCGCGCATCGGCTTTGCCTGGCGCATGTTCAACAGCGACAAAACGGTGCTTCGCGGCGGATGGGGAAGGTTCATCGAAACCGCGCTCGGCGGCAACGTCGTAGGCGGGTGGGCAGTCTCCTCCAGCGCCGTGTACGTATCCAACAACGCCTACCAGGCGAATGGCGCGCCGGTTCTCTCCTTCCCCACGCCTTTCCAGACGGGGAATACGGCGAGCGGCTCGCTGCAATTCGACTACGCGGTTGCGCCCAAATATCTGGATCCGACGGTGCAGCAATGGAACCTGACGCTCGAGCACGATATGGGTTTCGACACCGCCCTGCGGCTTTCCTATGTGGGTTCTCACGCCTCGAACCTCGACAGTCTGGTGGACCTCAACCAGCTTCCGTTCAACACGGTCGGGTACGCCGCCGCGTATCCTTCGCGCCCGTTCCCGGAGATGAGCCAGATTCTGACGGTGGAGAATCTGGCCATCAGCAACTACAACGCCTTCACCGTCGAAGGCACGCATCGCATGCAGGATGGGCTGCAATTTCAGGGCAGTTACACCTTCGCCCGCGATCTCTCCGACGAGGCCGGCGGCGACCCGACCGGGTTCGTGGGTGAGATAGGAAGCAACCCCAGCGACCGTTTCCATCCCTCGCTGGACTATGGAAATGTCGACTTCACCAGCCGGCATCGCGCGCTGGCCTCCTTTCTCTACCGGCTTCCCTTCGGCCAGGGCCAGAGATTTCTGGGCGACAGTTCCTGGCTTCTCAATAGCGTGGTCGGCGGCTGGCAGACCGCGGGCTATCTGGTTTTGCAGAGCGGTCCTTTTATGACCCCGCTGGCCAATTCGGCCTACGATCCAACGGGCACGGGCATCGCCAACACCGTCGGCTATGCGCGTCCCGATGTGGTCAAGGGGGTGTCGCCGCATCAGCACGGATTGGGCGCCCGCAACTTCCTGAACAGCGCCGCCTACGCCGAGCCCGGGAACAATCTTGCCCGGCAAGGCACGGCGGCGGTGGGCAGCGTGGTGGGTCCGGGAACGGAGACCTTCTCGGTTTCGGTCTTCAAGGTTTTAGATTTGAACGAGCGATACAACGTGCAGATCGGGGCGCAGGCGCAGAATCTGTTCAATCACCAGAATCTTGCCGTCCCCGCTTCGCTGGTCCTGGATACTCCCAACTTCGGTCAGATCTCCAGCCTGCAGACCCAGGGCAACGCCGGGCCGCGCGGCGTCATGCTGACGGCGCGGCTCATCTTCTAAGGGGAGTATCCGCGAAGTTCCCGGAATGCATGGAGGCGGAGATGCTATGCGGAATCATGGAAAAAGCAGATCCTTCGCTGCGCTCAGGATGACAGGGATTGTCGAACTTCGGAGACAGGAGGCTAGCCTCCCGAGTCGGAAGTTCGCATCACAAAGGAACTGTCATCCTGAGCGGAGTTTGGCCGGCTTTTAGGCCAAACGGAGTCGAAGGATCTGTGGTTGTTCTTGAGCGAATTTCCGATTCGCCATACGAGGAGTTTATTGAGAACGGAGCCCGGCGAGGACACGAGGGGTGGAGGATCCATGGCTGGTTCGCTCAAGATCGTCGGAGATGGCTTGGCGGCCTGCTGCGCGACACACCTGCTGCGCCAGTACGGATTCGATGTATCGGCGCCGGACCGCGCCGGACCGCGCCGGGCCACGCTGCTTCTCGGCGCGCAAACGCAGTCCATGCTGCGCGACGTCTTCGGCCATCTGGCCGTCCTGCGCGCCGCGCCTCGGATCCGCAAGCGGATCGTCTGCTGGGGTCCTCCCGGCGCGGAGACGGTCGAGCTTCCCCATGCGGGCGCCGTCGTCGCGGAGCGGGAGTTGCTGGACGAGATCTGGGAGCGGACCCGGAATCCGGAGGACAGCGGGCCGAGCGGTCCGCCCGCCCATCCCACGCAATCCTGGACCCTTATCTCTTCGCCGGGCGACCCTCGCCTGGAGCCTCCCTCCGCCTTCGGCTCACGGCTGGCCTGGTTCGCTCCGGCGCAGCTTGTGGCCGGCGCGCAGGGCGAATGCTGCTGGATCGAGTCCGCTCCGCAAGGATGGCTGTTTCTGCTCCCGGCCGGTGAAGGACGCGGCGTCCTGATCGGATGCGGCGGAGATGGGGCGGAGCTGCTGCGGACAAGCCGGCTGGTGGCGCGGCAGTTATCCGGCCTGGAGCTTTCGGCGGCCCTCCTCGCCCGGCATCCCGCGTATCCGGCCATCCGTCCTGAAGTGAGCGGGGAGCGATGGCTGGCCTGCGGCTCCGCCGCCATGAACTTCGATCCGCTATGCGGGGAAGGGGCCGGTCACGCGCTCCGGGAAGCGATTCTGGCCGCCGCCGTCCTTCGCGCGATTGCTCGCGGAGAGCCCGAAGAGAGCTTGCTGACGCACTATTCCAATCGGCTGAAGCGCGGCTTCCTGCGCCATCTCAGGGTCTGCGTCCCGTTCTACGAAGCAGGCTGGAATTCGCCATTCTGGAAGGCGGAAGCCGCGGAGTTGCAGCGCGGGATCTCCCTCATGGAGGGTTGGCTGCGGCATACGGGGGACTTTGCCTATCGGCTGGTGGGGTACAACCTCGAGGCGCTCACCGCCGCCGCTTCCAGTTAACTCGCCCGGGCGCCGCTCGCGGCCGGCGGCCTACCTCCCGTCGGCGGTCGGCGCCGGAAGGGGTCCGTACCAGTAGCTCGCCCGGGCATAGACATGCGTTTGCGGGTAACGCGGAAGGCTGACGCTGAGCGCATGCAGA
>JAJYZK010000120.1 GCA_021799945.1 Acidobacteriota bacterium | reverse complement strand
TCGCAATGCGCGCACCGGATCGATCGACGCGGGCGCGTTGGACAGCCCTCCACGCCTGTCCGCATCGATCCGTCCTCGTCGCTCTCCACGCGGACACTTCATTCGCTCTCTCTCCCGGACACATCATGTGCTGCCGACATCGGAAAGAGGTAGTGACTCATTTTGCTTGAGCTGCTCACGAATTGTGATTTGCGGGGTTCCTTGGGGGGTGGGATACTGGATTCATGAGGCGCTTAAGCAAAATGCCGTCGGACCCGAATCGGGCCGTGGCGGCGGCGGGAAGGGCGGCTACTGAAGAACCGGTAGAGCCATTACCGGCGAGGGACGCCGTTTCGCAGTACTTGGCGACAATCGGGCGACGTGGTGGTATAAAGGGCGGCAAAGCGAGAGCGGGAGCCCTGAGCCAGTCCAAACGGAAAGCGATTGCCAAGAAAGCGGCGGAGGCGAGGTGGGCTAATCGCGGGAAGGCGTAAGAGCAATGACGACGGCCTCAGAAGTGTCCCCGGTGAGGGCGAATGAATTCATCGAGCAGGAATTAAATGCCCGCTTGAGCAAAATTGAAAATGCCTTCAGCGCGGATGCTTTAGGGTTATGTGGTCCCCTCTTGGACGGCGTGGACGATATTCTCCGCACTGTCGTTGAAAGACGCTGTACTGCAAATCCCCATTGCACGAAGCTAGTGGTAATGCTAACCACTGAGGGCGGCTATTTGGAGCCCGTCCAAAGAATGGTGGCGGTTCTACGCCAGCATTATCAGATCGTCGATTTTGTGATCCCAAATCATGCGTACTCCGCCGGCACGGTTTTTGCGCTCTCCGGAGACGCGATTTACATGGATTACTATTCCCGATTGGGGCCGATCGATCCTCAAATTAAGTCTTCGCAAGGAAGAACGGTTTCCGCGCTCGGCTACATTGAGAAATATAACGACCTCATAGAAAGGGCCACGAACGGAGACATTACGCCAGCCGAGATTCAACTGCTGATAACGGGGTTCGACCAAGCCGAGCTGTACTCCTACGAGCAAGCGAGGGATTCATCTGTTGCGGCGCTGGAGGAATGGCTAGTCAAATACAAATTCAAGAACTGGGACCAAACGGAAACTCGGGGACTCCAGGTAACCGACGAAATGAAGAAGGAAAGAGCCAAAAAAATCGGTTACGACTTGAATGACACCGAACGCTGGCATTCCCACGGCTACGGATTGTCGATGGATGTTCTGAAGAGTGACCTCGATGTGTTCATCGATGATTTCGGGAAAGATCAGAAGAAATCGTCGGCCATAAAGGCATACCATGAGTTGCTTTCCGACTACATGGAAAAGCGACGGGCAGGCGGCGTCATCCATGTAGTCGGCGATTACCGCTCCTATGTTTAACAAAAAAGGACTTGATTATGCTGCGAAAACTCGATCTTGAAACCATCGCCAAGGCAAATCCGGCTGTCACCATCGACCAGATGGAAGACTGGGAGAAGCTGCGCGCGCACGTTGCCGAAGTCCGCCGCCAGAAACACATCCAGCCTAGAATTTTTCCCTTCCGGGAGCAACGGGCGCGTATCGTGGATGATCTTGATAGCGATCCACGGGTTGTAACGCTTCACCGACCATAAATTCCCCTCGACATGCTTGAGCTGGTCATGCATGATGATGTGCATGAATCGCCTAAGCACGCCCGAGCGTTCCCGCCTCATCGCCGGCTTGGTAGAGGGCAACTCGCTTCGGTCCACTTCCCGCATGTGTGGCGTCGCCTTCAACACTGTTCTGAAGCTTGTTCCGCAGATTGGAACCGTTTGTGCTGACTACCACGATAGGCACGTAAGAAACCTTCGTGCTCGGCGGATTCAGTGCGACGAAATCTGGCAGTTTGTGGGAGCCAAGAAGAAGAATGCCACGCCGAAGCAAAAGGCCGATGGATGAGGCGACGTGTGGACTTGAGTGGCGATTGATGCCGATACGAAGCTCTGTGTTTCTTACATGGTCGGTGGGCGCGATGCTGGATGGGCATACGACTTCATGCAGGAGACGATCACGCATGGGGCAGATGACGTTGGTCCATCAAGCAAGTTTTGAGCGGTACGGGAAGAAGACACGGCGGGAGCAGTTTCTGGAAGAAATGGACGCGGCGATGCCGTGGGCCGAGTTGCTGGCGCTCATCGAACCGCATTATCCGAAGGGCGAGATGGGTCGCAAGCCAGGGGGGCTCGACATCGTGCTGCGCGTCTATTTTCTGCAGCAGTGGTTTGCGCTGTCGGACCCCGGCGTGGAAGACGCGCTGTACGAGCCGGCGGGACGCGCCCCCGACGCGCCTCCCGCGGCTCCGTCCTTTCGGATGCGTGATCGTTACATCCCGCTCGACTGCCGATCGGGATGCACCGTGCGATAGCTGGCGCCCCCGTTCGACCATACCAGCAGAAGCATGTCCTGGCCTTGCGGCAAGGAGCGCACTTCGCTGCGGAACTGCTCCACAGACTCCACCGGCTTGCGATTCAACTCCAGGATCACGTCGCCGCGGGAGATTCCAGCATCCTCGGCCGGACTGGCCGGCTGCACCTGCTCCACCGCTACCCCTTGGGCAGACTCCGGAAGCTCCAGTTGGCGGCGGATGCCGGGGGTCAGATCGCCGACCGCGATGCCTAGCCGGGGATGACCGTCCCCCGCGGCGGCCGCCTCCGCGGCCGCAACGTTGCGATGGTATTCACCCACCGTCACCTCGACCGTCCGCGGCGCTCCATTGCGCTCGATCGCAAGCTGAACGCCCGAGCCCGGAGCGCACTCCGCCGTGGCCACCTGGAGTTCGCTTGCGCTGTTCACGGCGCGGCCATCGAATCCGGTGATCACATCGCCCACACGCAGTCCGGCCCGCTCCGCGGGCGATCCCGGCGTCACCTGGGAAATCACCGCTCCGCTGCTCTTGTCCAGACGAAAGAATTTCGCATTGTCAGGCGTCACATCGTTCAGGCCGATGCCCAGATATCCGTGATGCACCACGCCGTATTTGATCAGCGCCTCGACCACCGGATGCACCGTCTGGCTGGGGATCGCGAATCCCGCCCCGGCGAAGGCTCCGGTGTTGGAGATGAGAAAGGTATTGATGCCCACCAGTTCCCCGCGGGCATTCACCAGCGGTCCGCCGGAGTTGCCGGGATTGATGGCGGCATCGGTCTGAATGAAGTCGCCGGGCTTGCGCGGGTCGTCGGAGTAGGGATTGGGCCGGTTCACCGCGCTCACGATGCCTCGCGTGACCGAGAACTGGAAGTACCCGAAGGGACTGCCGAAGGCCAAAACCGATTCGCCCGGCTTCAACTGCGTAGAATCGCCCCAGGCCATCGCCGGTAGGCCGGAGGCGTCAATCTTGATCACCGCAAGATCCGTCAGTTTGTCCGTTCCGATCAGCTTCGCCGCATAGGTCCGGCGATCGTGCAGCGTTACCCGGATCTTCATCGCTCCGCTGACCACGTGGTTGTTGGTGACGATATAGCCGTCGGGAGAAACGATGACGCCGCTGCCGATGGCGCGCTCCACCTGCCGCTGCGGCTCCGGCCCCCGTCCATCGCCCGGGCCGGCATCCTGACCGTCCCCCTGCCCGAAGAATTGCGCAAAGGGATTCTGTCCGTCATCCCCCTCCTGCGCCTGCTCCTCCGACGCCCGCGCGGTGACGGCGATGTTCACCACCGAGGGATTCACCCGCGCCGCCACATTCTCCACCGCCTGGTCGAGCGAGAGCAGCGGAGAGACGCTGCTGTCGGTTAGGGGCGGCGGCGAGGCCCAGGCCGCCTCCGTCGATTGGCGGCCGAAGAAGACCGCGCCGGCAAGCCCGGCCGCGGTAAGAGCGAGCGCGGAGGCCGCAGTCCGGGAGACCTTAGATATTAATAAATTAGTTGTAATGCGCATAAGATGCCCTCGATTCGTAGTGGGTTTGGCTTCAGATCTTGAAAACGATCCAGCGAGTTGGAGTTTGGAGAGTGAGGAACTGGGGCTGAGGAGCCAGCATCAGCTCCGCGGGAAAGAATGCTTCGACGGACATCTGCGGCAGAGGCCAGGCCAGCACCAGCCAGGCGCTGCTCCGCTGGGAGCGATAGGAGACCGTGCGGGAAAACATGCGCGGCTCACGGCCCGCCGTCTGCCTGCGCCAGGCCGCGGGGCGCATTCCGGCGCGGGAAAGCGCGCGCGGGCGAATGGCGCCCCGCGCGGAAGCGCTGAATCGGAAATACGTAAATGTCGCCTCTTCAAGGCGCGCGGGCGTCGGCCTTTGCGCCCCGAGCGCGCGATTTGCCGCCGGGCCGTTCGCGCGCAGGGCCGCCTGCCGATACAGCGACGCGCGGTCGGAGGATACGGGTCGGGCCGATGCGGCCAGCTCGGCGTTGCCCTCGGGCGCGGTAAAGGAGACGATCCGCGGACTTCTCGCCAGTTCGCCGGCCGCCAGCAGCAGCAGGACGAGCGAGAGGCCGACCACGCCGCCGGAAAGCAATGGACCGAGCCTGCGCCTGCGATCCAGAATGCCCTGCACCCGGCGCGTCAACTCCGAGGGTCTCCGCCAGGCGGAGGGCGCCAGCTCCAGGCGCTCCCTCTGGAGGCGGGCTTCGGCGATGCCGGTCAAACAGGCCGCGTAGGAGCCCGGGCTGGACGCTTCCTCCAGCACCGCTTCGTCGCAGGCCATCTCGCGCTCGGAGCTGAGCTGTCTTTCCACCCACAGCAGCGCCGGATTCAGAGGGCACAGGGCGCAGAGAAGCTTCTGCAGAAGGTTGCTCCAGTCGTCTCCCCGGCGCAGGTGGGCCATCTCATGCAGAACAATCTGCCGCAATTCCTCGGCTCCCAGCCTGGCCCACAGCCATTCCGGCACAAGAATCGCCGAATGCAGCAATCCCACGGCGCAGGGCGATTCCACGCGGCTGGAGAGGCGCAGATCCACCCCGCTCCTGCCGGCAGCCGAGACCAGAAGCGGCTTTACCTGCTCCGGAACGGTTTCCGGCGCCGGCCGCCACGAGGCCTTGGTCACCCGGCGCAGCCGCAACAGCTCTGAGGCGATGCGGGACAGCGCAACGGCCGCCGCCAGGCACCAGGCGGCGTCGATGGCCACCGCCCAGCCGGATGGAATTTGCAGCATCGGGCGGCCCGCCAGGGGGACTCCCGCCACCAGTCCGGCGCCGGGCCACGCGCCCGGCACGGCCCCCAGCGGCAGCAGCGCTACAAGGACAAAGACCGCGGCCCAGACCACGAAGCGGGCTCCGGCGCTCAATCGCGACGCCGCCTTCAGCAGAAGACCGGCGCCGGCCGCCAGAAGACTTCCCTGCCAGATGGCCGACAGAAGATACTGAGCCGGCATCGGGGCCAAGGCTCGGGACGCCTGCAACGCATGGGCCGCGAAAGCTCCGCTCTGCTGCATCCACGTCATCTCCGCCGACCCTCCCTCGCCTTTACTTCGCGGCGTCCGTTTCCTTCGCGATCATTTCTTTCAGCCGCTCGAGTTCCTCCGGGCTTACGGAGCGGTCACCCAGCAGAGATAGCAAAAGCCGTTCTCTGGAGTTTCCAAAAAAGCGCTGCAGCACGTGCCGCACCTCGGACCGCCCCGCCTCCGACTCCGCGACTCGCGGCACATAGAGGAAGGCCCGGCCTTCTTTCCGATGCTCGACGTAGCCCTTCCGCTCCAAAATCCGAATGGTCGTCAGGATCGAGTTGTAGGCCAGCGCGTCCTTTCCGGGAAGCGACGCTTCAATCTCCGCCACCGTGGACTCCCCGCGGGCCCAGAGGATCTTCATCAACCGCAGCTCGGCTTCGGTCAGCGTCGGCGACGTTTTCGGCGGCATCGATCCACTCCCCTGCGGCCATTCCTGGCGCTCAGCCGGCCGGAACTCGGCGATTTCCCGGCCGGTTCCGACCCAATCGAAATCCTAGCGCCGCGGGCGCCGGATGTCAACTAATTGTTTAATATTTTGTCGTCCCGATGCCCGGGGCGCTGCGCATGGCCAGAAGCAATTTCGCCGTGGTGACGGCCTGACCCGCATGCCGCTGGGTATGGTCGGCGGCATGCACCAACAGTCCGCCGAGGGTGGAGGGAAGTTCCTTGCGGCCGATCTTCACCGGTTCGCTCAGATCGCGTCCAGCGCTCTCCCGCAGGTATTCGGCCGCGCGACGCAGGCTGGCCTGAAATTCATCCAGTGCGGCCTCCTGCTCGCCCGGGCCATCCATTTCGCCGGCCAGAGCGGCCAACTGGACGGCGGAAAGCGCCGCGCCCTGGGCGTAGGTGAAGAATCGGTCGAGACTGCCGGAAATGTGTCGAAGGTGAAAGGAGACCGGAGGCAGGCCGTAGGGGCGGCGGTAGAACTCCTCCGCGGTGAGCGAGCCGCCCCACAGTCTCAAATCTTCGCCGGCCAATTCCAAGGCGTGGATCACCGCCCTTTGCACGGGCGGAATCGCGGTGAGTGTTCCGCGCAGCCAAGGCTCCGGTTCGCGCCCTGCAGGGACAGGCTGGCGCTGGGCCTGCCTCGCGGCGGCATCCGAAGATCCGGTCATAAGCTCCCGCCCGTCGATTCTCTGCCCATTCCCTTCCCGCGGCTCTTACCGGGCAGCTTCCAGTCGCGCACGCTGCGCACTCGGAACGGCAGCGGACCGGCGGGAGGCGGAGCCATACCGCTTCCGGCGCGGGCCGTTAATCGCCCGAGGTTGCTTCGCCGCCTCCGCTTTGCGGCTCGCCGTTCAGGCCGCCGGGAGGCGCTCCCTTCACCCGCACCACCGTGATCTTGCTGAAGCCTTCCTGAAAGGAGGGCGGGCGAAGGCGCTCGGCCATCTTGCGCATCACGTCCAGGCTCACCGTGCGTTCCCGGCGGCTGTTGCGCTCCTGGCACACCTCCAGGGGAACGTCGAAGAAGACGGCCTGCACCTCATAGCCGAAGCTCTTCGCCATCTTGATCCACTGGCGCCTTTCGTGGTGGGACAGATTGGTCGCATCCACATAATTCCAAGGCATCTTGGCGATGAGGCGGGCGCGCAGCAGCGAGCGAAGCGTGGAAAAAACCAGCCCCTGATATCGCTGCTCGGTGATGTCGTCGAACAGGATGCTGCGCAGCATATCGCTGGAAAGCGGCAGCACTCCCCGGCGCTTGAACCAGGTTGTTTTGCCGGAGCCGGGCAATCCAATGGCCAGCACGACATAGCCCTTGGGAGTTCTGTTGGCCGCCGGCGCGGCTTCGGGAGGCGGCGTGGAGGGCGACTCGGGCTGCGTCTCCACCACCAGCTTTCCCTGTTCCGGCCCGCCCGCCCCCGCAGCCGGCTCGCCGGGCTCCGCCCGCGACGGCGTGGAGAGCTCCGGCTCCGTGATAGATCCCATGGAAGCGCCGGCATGAGCCTCGGCCTCGCCCTCCGCCACCTCCGCCTTGATAGGTGCAACTTGCGTCTCGGGATAGACCGGCCGCAGCGGCGTGGGCTGATTGGACGGGATCTCCTGGCCGATTTTTCCGGTTGACTCCGAATCATTCGCTCCGTGCTTGCTGCGTCTTCTCATCCGAGCGCGCATCCATTCGCGCATGAAGAGGATGTAACACAGCAGCCACTCGCGCAGCAAACTTGCGAACCTCTTTGGGCGCCCGTCCTTTGGTACACTGAACTGGAGTTAGACGAGGTTTTCAACATTCGCCAATAACCAGGAACCCGCCCTGCCGGTGGAAGGCGCCGCTCCGGAGCTTCTTGCATCGCCCGGCGCGCAAGCGTTTTTTCCTGGGGTAGCGGGAATCCGAAACCGGGCAATTCGATCTCCAACGACCGGATTCCCCTCGGATCGACCGTTGACCGTTGATCGGCGACCGCTCACCGATGACCGCTGCCCGATGACCCATGACTCATCACCCGCCCTCGCGACCCAGCGGCCCTTTCCTCCAGCGCGCGACTTCCCACCCGTCGCGCCTCACCCAGCTAACTTTCGAAGGAGACACCCTGACTTATGCCGGTAAAGGTTGGCATCAACGGTTTTGGCCGCATCGGACGCAATGTTCTACGGGCTTCGCTCGGCAATCCTGAACTGGACTTCGTCGCCGTCAACGATCTCACCAGCCCCAGCACGCTGGCGCATCTGCTCAAGCACGACTCGATCCTCGGCAACCTGGCCAACCACATCGGCGCCGGCGAGGATTCGATCAGCATCGACGGAAAAACAATCAAGGTCTTCGCCGAGCGCGATCCCGCCAAGCTCGACTGGAGCTCCGCCGGCGCGGAGCTGGTGGTGGAGTCCACCGGTCATTTCACGGATGCGGCCAAAGCGAAGGCGCATCTGCGGGGATCCGTAAAAAAGGTGACCATTTCGGCCCCCGCCAGCAACGAAGACCTGACGGTCGTGCTGGGGGTAAA
>JAJYZK010000119.1 GCA_021799945.1 Acidobacteriota bacterium | reverse complement strand
GGTCACCCGGTTCTTGGAGTAATCGAGAAATATGCCCGCCGCTTCCAGGGTGAACCGGCTGCCTCGTTCGGGGTCCGCGGCGAAATGCGAGGCAATCGTCGTTTCCCGCGTCTGCTGATAATGATCCTGCAACGCCTTCCATGCGGGGCGCTGCGTCAGGGGTTGAATCGTCATCCGGAAACTCCTTCCCTTTCATTCTCTCCTGTAAGCCCCGGCCTGGGATAGCGGAGCGCCGGTTTCGTCTCGAAAATGGGAATCGCGCCGGGCGCGGAGACGGGATCTGAGCCGCGGCGCCGCCGGCCGCGGCATAAAGCTGATTCCACCGCGTGCTCTCACGGTATGATGGCCTGCGAAGCATTTCCGATTGCCTGTCCATCGCCGGTTTCTCCGCATCGCCTGTTTCGCATCGCCTGTTTTTGGAGCGTTCCCATCCGAAGGGTCATCTCTCGCATGCAGCTTGCAGTCGCCGCCGGCCTGGCGGCGGCCATACTGGCCGGCCCCGCCGCAGCGGCCCCGCTCGCGGCGCAGGCCTCACCGGGACCCCAGCCGGCGCCGCCGGCGCCGCCCATCCCCGAGGCGCAAGACACGCCTTATCCCGGCGTGCTCACCCTGCTCGCCGATCTCACCGACACCGCGCACCGGGTGATCGACGTGCGGGAAACCATCCCGGTTGCGCCCGGCCCGATTACCCTTTTCTACCCGCAGTGGATTCCCGGCAACCATGCGCCGGTCGGCGCGAGCTACAATCTGGCGGGGCTGAAGATTTCCGCCGGGGGACATCCCCTTCTCTGGGTCCGCGATCCGGCGGACGCGTATGCCTTTCACCTGGATGTCCCGCCTGGAAGGCGCGAGCTGAAGGTTGAATTCCGCTACCTGTCGCCCATCGTCCCGGCGGCCGGCCGGATCTCCATCTCCTCGCAGATCGCCGATCTGGCCTGGAATTCGGTCCTGCTGTATCCGGCCGGCCACTTCTCGCGGCGCATCGAATTCTCCCCCTCGGTCCGGCTGCCGGCGGGCTGGCAATACGCCACCGCGCTTGAGACCGCTTCCCGCCAGGGAGACCTGATCCATTTCGCGGAGACGCCGCTCAATACACTGGTGGATTCTCCGCTCTACGGCGGGGCCAACTACCGGCGGATCGATCTGTCGCCCGACGCCGGCAACCCGGTCTTTCTCGACCTTTTCGCGGACGCCCCGGCGGACCTGGCCATGACCCCCGAAGAGCTGGCCATGCACCGCCGGCTGGCGCAGGAGGAGGCCCGGCTCTTCGCCTCGCACCATTACAGCCATTACGACCTGCTGCTGCTGCTGAGCAATGAAGTGGGTGGAATCGGACTGGAGCATCACCAATCGAGCGAGAACGGCCTGGCCGCCAATTACCTCACCGATTGGGCCGCCGGCGTCCCCGAGCGGGATCTGCTGGCGCACGAGTATACGCACTCCTGGAATGGAAAATTCCGCCGGCCCGCCGACCTGTGGACGCCCAACTTCAACACCCCCATGCGGGACGATCTTCTCTGGGTGTACGAAGGCCTCACCCAGTATTACGGCTTTGTGCTGACGGCCCGCTCCGGCATGCGCACGGCGGAGCAGACGCGGGACCTGTGGGCGGCCATCGCCGCCAACCTGGCGGCCTCCGCGGGACGCGACTGGCGGCCCCTGGCCGACACCACCAACCAGCCGGCCATGGCCGTGGGCCGGCCGCTGAGCTGGATCAGCTACCAGCGCGGAGACGATTACTACAACGAAGGCCTGCTGCTATGGCTCGACGTCGACACGACCATTCGCGAACGGAGCGGCGGCAAGCGCTCTCTCGACGACTTCGCCCGGCTCTTTTATGGGATGGATAACGGCAGTTACATTACCCGGACCTATACCCTGGACGATCTGGTCGCGGCCTTGAATCGGGTGCAGCCCGCGGACTGGATGGCTTTCTTCCAGCAGCGGGTCTACCGGCTGGCCCCCGACCTTCCCCTGGACGGCTTCACCCGCGGCGGCTATCGCCTTGCATACTCCGACCATCTGCCCGATTGGCTCAAAGAGGCGGAACGGGCCGTTCCCGGCCGGGCGGCGAACTTTGGAGCTTCTCTTGGCTTCATGGTCTCGCCCTCCGGCGCCGTCGGCGATGTCTGGTGGGACAGCCTGGCCTTCCACGCCGATATTAACCCCGGCGCCAGGATCGACGCGGTCAACGATCAGCCCTTCTCCGTCCGCCGGCTCCGCGCCGCGCTCGTCGCCGGAGAGAGGGACAAGTCTCCGCTTCAGCTCTCGGTGACGGAGGGGGGCAATCAACGGAGGGTCTCGCTCGACTACCATGGCGGGCTGCGAATTCCCTATCTCCAGCGTACGGACGGCGCCCCTGACCTGCTGGACGACATTCTCGCCCCTTCGGCGGCGCCGGCCGGCCCATCCGGACCGGAATGACCGTGACGAGGATGAACCCGGCGACATGGATCCCGGCGTAGAGGAATCGGCGAGCCTGGAGGGTCCGCAGGCCGGCCCGCGGAATCCCGGGAGCCTCTCGACCTGCCGCATGAGATCGTTAGATTAGGAGAACGAGGCAAGAAACTTGTAGTCCACCTCGGCCGCTCCCATGTCATTGGGGGTATACGGCGCCTCCTGTTCGGCAAAAACATGCTGAATTCCAGCCGTCTTCGCCGCACGGAAAATGCGGTCGTACTTGACGAAACCCCGGCCCAGCTCAATGCCCTGCGGCCGATCCGGCCCGCCCAGCGAGCTGGTGGGGTGCTGGATCGGGCGAAAGTCCTTGACGTGCAGCATCCGGAAGCGTCCGGGGTAGGCGTGGAAATAATGTACGGGGTCTGCTCCGGCAACGGTCATCCATCCGCAATCGGCTTCAAATTTCACCGTCTCCGGATCGGTTTGTTTCAAGAGCAGATCGTAACCGTAACTGCCGTCCGGCATGCGGACGAACTCCAGGTTGTGGTTGTGATAGGCGTAGATGAGGCCGTTGGCCTTGGCCGCCTTGCCAATGCGACTCATCAGGTCGGCCATCTTCATAAAATCGTCGCGCGTGAGGGCCGGAGGGGGCGTGAACGGGACGCCCGGCCGCCGGGGACGCCGCGGCAAAATGGCGAAAGCCAGGGCCGAGCTGACCGTATATTGCGCGCCCACGGCATGCGTCTCCGCAAACCCCTTGTCGAAGTCCGTCTCCGTGAACTGCACATGCGCGCTGGGGCATTGCAGGCCGGCGGCGGAAATCAGTTTGCCGAAGGCCTCGGCGCTCATGCCGGCATAGCCCGCGGCCTCCACCTGGCGATACCCGATGGCGCGCAGTTGCTTCAACGTGCCGGCCGGATTGGCCTGCAGGCTGGTGCGGACGGCATACAACTGAATCCCGGCGGGCAGGCCCAGGGGCATGGCCCGCAAGCGGCGAGGCAGCATGCAGGCCGCCGCAGCCGCGGCCGCGGCTTTCCCTGAGCGCTGCAGGAGGGTTCTTCTGGTGATCACGGAGCGGTCATCCTTTCGGGTGCGGAAACGTACCGATGCTATAGGCGGCGCCGTCGGACCGTCAACTTCAGGAATGGCTCCGCGCGGAAGGATCCAGTCAATCCCGGGGAAGGGCGAAGGCCACATAGGCCGAGCCCTGGGGTCCATGCGTATCGCGCGCGCCGCTGGCGGCGATGACGACATATTGCCTGCCGTCGATCATGTAGGTCGCCGGCGTCGCGTTGCCCGCATAAGGAAGCTTCGCCGACCACAGCAGTCTTCCGGTGGCGCTGTCGAAGGCGCGAAGGGTGCGGTCGAAATTGGTGGCGCCGATGATGACGAGTCCGCCGGCGGTCACCAGCGGACCGCCGTAGTTCTCCGTTCCGGTGTTCTTGATTCCCTGCGCGGCGAGTGCGGGATATTCGCCCAGGGGGATCTTCCACAGATATTTTCCGGTGTTGAGGTCGATCGCATTCAGAGTTCCCCATGGCGGCTGGACGGCGGGATAGCCATCGGGATCGAGAAACCTCCGATACCCCGTGAAACGATACTTCGCGGCCCCAGCCGGCGGCGCCATCGCCGGTTCGGCCGCACGCCCGGATGGATTGCCGGCCAAGGCAGCGGCGGGATTCCGCAGAAAGGCCAGCAGCGCGGCCTGTCGCTTCCCTTCCAAATCGGGAAACGAAGGCATGCGGCCATCCCCGCCGTGGATGACGGCGGCGATCTGCGTCTCCGACAGCCGGTCCTCGATATGCGCCAGCGAGGGAAACTCCGGCGGCGAACCCCGCAGGTCGGCCCCGTGGCAGGCGGAGCATTCGCTTTCATAGATCGTCTGGCCGAGGCCGCCCGCGCCGTTCCGGACCAGGCCGCCGGTCCAGGCTATATCGTTGGAGTTGATATAGATCACCCCCGTGCGCGGATCCACGCCGGGCCCGCCCCATTCCGCGCCGCCGTCGAATCCGGGGAACACTACCGTCTGGCGATCCAGGCGCAACGGTTGATACTGGCCGTTGCTGATAAAGCTATGGAAGCGTTCCAGCGCGAAGGCATGCGCTTCCGGGGTGCGCCGGGTCAGCATATTCGCGGTGAGAAACTGACGCGCATACGGCGCCGGAGCCACGGGCGCAGGCTGGGTGGGCCAGGCGACTTCGCCAGGCACAGTGGAGCCGGGGTGGGGTCGCTCCACGATGGGGAAAAGCGGCGCCCCGGTCACCCGGTTAAAGACAAACAGATACCCCTCCTTGGTGGTCTGGGCTACCGCATCGACCCGCCTTCCATGCGAGCGAACGGCGATCAGCGCCGGAGGCGAGGGAAAATCGCGGTCCCAGATGTCGTGATGCACTCCTTGAAAATGCCAGAGCAGTCTTCCTGTGTTGGCGTCCAGGGCCAGCAGCGAGTTGGCATACAGATCGCTTCCCAGGCGATCGAATCCATAAAAATCGTTCACCGCCGAGCCTGTCGGCGCGTAGAGGATTCCTCGCCTGGCGTCCAGCGCCATCCCCGCCCAGTCATTCGCCGCGCCGCTGGTCTTCCAGGAGTTGGGCATCCAGGTCTCGTACCCCGGCTCGCCGGGATGCGGAATGGTGTGGAAGACCCAGCGCACGGCGCCGGTGTGGACGTCGAATGCGCGGATGTCTCCTCGCAGCGCGGGCTCATTTTCCGGCTCGCGGAAGCCGACGACGATCATGTCCTTGTAAACGATGCCGGGCGTGGTGATCGCCAGAAAGGCTTTGGAAGAATCCGTTCCAGGGTCGGCGAGTCCCTTGCGCAGGTCCACGCAGCCGGCGTCGCCGAAACCGCGAACCGGTCGCCCGGACGCGGGGTCGAGAGCGTACAGATAGCTCTCCGTCCCCGCGAAGAGGATCGCGCTCTTGCCGTCGCTCCAGTAACTCAATCCCCGCGCGGGCATCCGGCTCGGCCGAGCGGGAACGAAGCTCCACTTCTTTGCGCCGGTAACCGCATCCAGGGCAATCACCGTCTGTGTGGTGGTGTAGGCGAAGAGCGTGCGGCCCACGATGAGCGGGTTGGTTTGCAATCCGCCCTGCTCGTGCAGATCGAAGACCCAGACCGGCTTCAACCGCGCGACGTTGCCGCGATCGATCTGCCGGAGCGGCGAATAGTGATCTCCATCCGGACCTCCATTATAAAAAGCCCACTCTACATCTCCGCCCGCATCTCCGGAGCCGGATGCGAGCGTCGGCGGCCATGCCGCCGCGAAACAGGCGGCGCCGAAACACGCGGCGCCAAGGAGCATTGCGGCCGAAACGAGGCATCGATGTCCCCGCTGCCGGCGCCGAGAGTAGGAGGAATCCATTTCGATCCTTTCACCTGTCCGTTCTCCAGGCGGATTGCCGTGGAAAAAGCCGCGCCCTCGGCCGTTCATGCGCAGGGCGCGCCGGCAAGGAAATCCTGCTATGCGCCTGCTGTTCCTCTCGGGATGCCGGCGAAGGCTGCAAGGGCGCGTTTGCGGGCCTCCTCGTGCGCTACAACCGGCCACGGATACGTCTTCCCCATTTCAATCCCGGCCTCCGCGAGCACCGCCGCCGGCGCCTTCCAGGGCTTGTGAATCCACGCGGCGGGCAGAGGCGCCAGCTCCGGCGCCCAACGGCGCACATAATCTCCATGGGGATCGAATCGTTCGCCTTGGAGCACAGGGTTGAAGATCCGGAAGTACGGCGCCGCGTCGACGCCGCAGCCCGCGCTCCATTGCCAACCCATGGCGTTGTTGGCCAGATCCGCATCGACCAAGGTGTCCCAGAACCAATCGGCGCCGTCCCGCCAATCGATCAGCAGATGTTTCACCAGGAACGACGCGACGACCATCCGGACCCGGTTATGCATCCAGCCCGTATGCCAGAGCTGGCGCATGCCGGCATCCACCAGGGGATAGCCCGTGTCTCCGCGCGTCCATCGTTTCCAGACCTTCGGCTTCTGCCGGCTGCGGCCCCATGGAAAATGCCGGAACTCGCTTTGCAAGGGCTGATGCGGCATGGATGGGAAATGGAAGAGCAAGTGGCGCGCAAACTCCCGCCAGGCTATCTCTCGCAAATACGACCGTCCGACAGGGCCGTCTTTGCCGGCAGGAATCCGGGCCGAACGGCTCTCCACCGCATGCCAAATCCGCCGGGCGCTGATTTCTCCAAAATGCAGGTGCGGCGACAGCCGCGATGTGCCCTCATGATCGGGGCGATTTCTGTCATCCGAATAGCCTTCGAGCGCGTGGTCCAGGAAGCGCCGCAACTGCTTCACGGCCCCAGCCTCGCCCGGCTGCCAGGTCTGACGCATGCCGCTCGTCCAGTCGACTTTTGGAGGCAATTCCAGATCCGCAACGGCCAGAGAGGCCAGCGGTCCCCCGGAAAAGGCGAGGGGACAGGCGATTTTTCCAGGCGCCGGGATGGGCTTCGCCGGGGAGGGCGCGGAAAGGCAGGCCTTCCAGAATGCGGTAAATACCCGGAAGGGCTTTCCGCTGACATTGCGGATCGACCCCGGATCGAACAGCAGATCGCCGGCGCAAGCGGTCATGGCGATCCCGCGCGCCTCGAGCGCGCCTTCCAGCATCCGATCGCGCTCTATGGACCTTGGCTCATACGAGCGATTGCAAAATACGGCCTCGGCGCCCGATTCCGCCGCGATGCTCAGAAGCGCCTCCACCGCGGGTCCGCGACGGACAATCAATTTTGCGCCGCGGCGGGCCAAAGCATCTTCCAGCGCCAGGAGCGAATGGTGCAGCCACCATTGCGAGGCCGCGCCCGGCGCCCACGGCGACTCCTCTTCCGGAGCCCAGATGAAAACCGGGAGAATGCTTGGACAGCGATGAATCGCGGTCGTCAGAGCCACATTATCGGTCAGGCGCAGATCCCGCCGGAACCAGACCAGAGCGGGGGCCTGGGTCACCGAACCCTCCGCCGAGTCGCCTGCCGGGAGCCGTCGATTCCGGTGGCGCCGCAACGCCCTAGGCCCCCCGACTTTGCCGCCCTCGGGCCGGCCCGGCGCGGTTCGCGCGGGAATGCCGCCGGAAAAAGCATGCCGCCCCCTGTGACCTGCCCCGTAGTTCCGGATAGCCAATCCTGTAAATCTATCCCGCCGCCGGGACTGTGGGAGTATGTATGGTCCGCCGCCGGATTGCAAGCCAAATCGCATTCGGGAGTGGGTTGGTCTGCTGCAAATGTGTCTTCAGGCGGCATGGGCCCTTGCGAACCGCAATTCCACGCTCCATAAGGAAGCCGCGGATTTGGTCCATCCCCGCAGTGCGCCTCGCAACCCAGCGATCGCGCACACGGTGCGGCGCCTGCAGATCTCGCTGATCATCCGTCTTGATCGGAACAAACCGCATCGTAGTTCTCTGAACTGCCTCAGCAATCGCCTCTGCATCCAGGCAAGCGTTCTTGTTCGACTTGCGAAAGGGCTTCACGAACTGCGCAGGCATGAGCTTCGCTTCGCACCCTTGCGCTCGAAGCGCCCGTCCCAGAAAGTGTGCTCCTCCACATGCTTCCATGCCGATCCGCATCTCTTGCTTGTTCGAGGTGACATGAAAAAATTGTTTGTGGGGAAGCTTCTTTCGCAGCACAATCTCGCCCTTGCCGTTCCGCCCAATGCAGTAAAAGCTGGTCTTGCTCAGGTCGATGCCAAGCGTTGCAATCTCCATTCTTAACCTACTGCCAACCACAATAACCCGACGTCGTCAAAGGTGGTGGCCTGCCCCCATTTTCCGCATACAAATAATACTCAGCTAGCCGCAGCCGTAGCGGTGGGAAAGTGAAAAACGGCAGTATCGTTTTTCAAGCAGGCGGAGCCTGCGTCTTTTCCACCGCTTGACTGCGCGGCGAACTCTGATGGTGTCATGTAGCTCAGTCTGCTATGTGGCCTCCGTTCGTTGTAATCGCAGCGCCAGTTGGCGATGATTCTCCTGGCCTCGAAGAGGTTCTGGAACCAGC
>JAJYZK010000118.1:7217-8524 GCA_021799945.1 Acidobacteriota bacterium | reverse complement strand
GCCCTTCTCTTTATTGCCGACTAAAATCGTATGGTAACGGAGACCGTTCGATCCGTCTTGATTCGCCATCGCCACGTTGTACAGCGATTTTTCAATCTCGGCGGCATACCGTTCCCGATCCGGAGCCATCAACTGAAAACGCTGCGTCAGAAAGGTCCAGAACGAACTACCGCATAGCTCACCCAGTTTTTGGGTCAAAGAATTTGAATTCGGCGGGTCGTAATTGTACTCAATGATGGAGATGGAGCCGCCCGGCTGTTCCCAGTGCTGGTGGTACATCTCCCATGCGGCCTTCACTCCGTCATGCCATCGTTTGTCCCCGGTGGCCAGGTACACATCCAGATAGGCCTCCAGGTTCGTCAGCAGATAGCAGTGCGGACGGTCGTAAGGATACTGCCACACCTGATCTTTGTTCCCTCCGGCCAGGGCTTCCAGCCATTCCTGTTCGATAAAGTAGCGCTGAATCACTTGAATATCCGCGGGCTTTCCCACCGGGGTAAGATACGTCCTGGTGTTTGCAATCATCCCCTGCCCCCCCTGGACCGCGGCTCTCAGGAGCGTGGGCAGGTGCTGACACTGGTTAAACCAGTCGTAATTTCCGCGCAGCAGGGCGAAGGCCTTTGAATTGCCGGCGTAACCCGCCTCGATCAATCCATGAGTGAGCCACGCGCGCGTATAGGCCCCGCGCTCCGAATAAAAGATCGTGTCCTCGGGATAGGCCATGACGTAACCATTGGACTGCCGGCATTCCGCAATTCCGTCGATTACGGCCTCGAACCTGCCCCGCAATTCCGGGTCGTTGATCCAGCGCAGGGTGTTGCCCGCGCCCATCAGAAAACGTCCCGCATTCGAACCCGCAAGGTCCGTTTCCCAGAACCGATTCGGGACATGCGAACTCGCGGGAACCGGCCTTCCCGCTCTCTCTCGAAACTCCACCAGGAGGTCGTTCACCGTAAAGGAATCCAGCAGATAGCCGATATTGTTCCGCATGGCCGTCTCGAAAACCCCGCCGTTCAGCGTCACGCCGGAGAGCGGCGCCCGGGCGGCATAGGGAATCCGCGTCCATGTCTCTGCAGCGGTGACAAACTCCGGCCGGTCTCGATATACGTATTCGCCTTCAACGCGCTCCGGACGGGTGAGCTGCTGTAAATCCTCGGGATTGCCGAACGTTTCATCGCCGGAGACCCGTTGGCCCGCTGCGAGATCTTTTCCACCCCCTAAAATCGCAATCTTCGCTAGCGCAAACCAACATTCCCCCTCTTCAGCGCGAAGGGGAATCACCTCCGGCGCATCCACGCTGCTGCGCG
>JAJYZK010000118.1:0-7207 GCA_021799945.1 Acidobacteriota bacterium | reverse complement strand
CGCGTCCATTGCGGCGTTGGAAGCTTCGTCACGGTCAGTCGGACGTACCGCGCCTGCAAGCGCAAAGCCGAAATACTCACAACTCTATCGTTGGGATTCGCAAAATCCTCCTGGGTCATATCCGCAATGATCCATGACTTGCCAAAATCCGCTTCGTTTGCGGCTTCCAGCTTGAAACGCACCGGGAAGCCTTCGCCCGCATAATAGGCGTCTTTTCCCGGGGTCAGGCGCTGATTGGCCGGAAACAATCTTATTTCCTCGATCGAGGAAGGCGCGGCAAGATCAATCTGCACCCAGGAAGTGGCGGAAGCGGTCTTGCTCGCCTTCGAACGATAGGGGCGGTAGCGGAACGTCGGCGTCGCGGCAATTCTGTCCTCGGTCGGACATACAACCGCTCCGGCCGCGACGGGAAGGGCATAAAGCGCATTCGTCAGGAGCGAATCCTTCGACGCCAGGCCGCCGCCGGCGGTAATCGCGGCGGCCTGGATAAATCTGCGGCGACTCACGTTCGGCCTTCGATCCGGCGCGTAGGCTATTTTAGGAGATGCCGCTTTCTCTGTCTGGCGTTCGACTTCATCTTTGCCGCGCATAAAGACCTTTCTATGGAGTGGCGGAATAGAGTGTTTTCACCGTCCCGAATCGCAGCTCGGCGTGTGCGCACGATCGCAACGCTTCGAGGATGCCGAGGAAGCGGAGGAGGCCCAGGACGACGGCATCGAGTTTCTCGAAACGGGAGAAGATGCGCCGGTCGCCCTTCACGGGAGGGAACAAACGTTCGGTCTCGTTGCTCTCCTCGCAAAAAACAAGCCGGCGTGGCCGGGGATGGATGAGGCTGGATGTCGGCGGCGTGACCGGAGCCCTGCCGAGATCGAGCGCCATGCGCCCGGTCTCGGCGCCTTCAATGCGGGAGCCTCTCCAGACTCCCGCTTCGCCCGCCCCATCCGCCACGGAGACTCGATGCCCGGAATCCCCAAAAACAACGGAACGGAGTTTCTCAGCGGCGCCAGGAGTCCGTTGAAAGGCAGATTTGTGGTCGGGACAGATCGGATTCCTTGCGTAGCTCGATAAACAGGCACACATCCGGTTGCGCCTCGCCCGGCGCTGCGGCGCGTTTTTCAACAAACTCCCAGGCCCCAGTCCCCTCACGAATCGAACGAACGCCGACTTCAGGACTTTTCATGCGCGGGATCATCCTACTCTCCCGTGCGCCCTCACCTTAAAACCTGCTGCGCAGCGCGGTCAAGGCCTGCTCCGGCCGAACTCCAGGCCAGGGCGCTGTGGGGCCAACCGGGGAAAAGAGTTGGGCGCGCAGCCTCACCAGGAGTGCCAGTAGCCGTTGCGCTCGGTCAGCGTCACCTCCACGCCGAAGAGTTCGGAGAGCCTCCGCTCGGTGAGCAATTCGCCCTTGGCGCCGTCGGCCACGATTTCGCCGTCCCGCATCATCACCACCCGGTGGATCTCAGGAAGAATGTCGGCCAGTTGATGGGTGACCATCAGGATGCCGGCGGTCCGGGCCACGCCGCGCAGAATCTCGCGCAACTCCCGCTGCGCGGCCAGATCGAGGGCGTTGCTCGGCTCGTCGAGCAACAGCATCGCGGGACGATGGACCAGGGCCCGCGCGATCATCACCCGGCGCGTCTCTCCCGCCGACATCTCCCCGACCCACCGGCCGCGCAGGTGGCTCGCCTGCATTCGCGCAAGCGCCTCTTCCGCGCGTTCGCGCATCTGCGCGGTCACCTCCAGGTTGGGCCAGAGCGTGGAGCTGGAAAAGAAGCCGGAGACCACCGCGTCGATCCCCAGGGTCCGGGGGGTGCGCTCGCCCGGCAGCTCGGCGCTCACCACGCCGAGATGCTTGCGCAGCTCCATCAGATCCCAGCGCTCGCGGCCATAGATCAGCCGCTCCATGCCCGGCCCGACGATGGGATAGCACTCCGAGGTGATGGCCTTGATCAAGGTGGATTTCCCGCAGCCGTTGGGGCCCAGAATGGCCACGTGCTCGCCCTCGGCAATCTCCAGATTCACCCGGCGCAGGACAATCTTCTCTCCCCGCGCGACATCCACATTGCGCATGCGCAGGAATGGCTGGAGCGGCGGACTGGCCGTATCGCCGTCCGCCTTGCGCCGCGTCTCCACCCGCTCTTGCTGCGTCCCGCCGGGAGCCTGCTCCGCGAGCCCCGATTTGTGTAGGGTCCCCATCGTCGTTCTTCTCCGCTTCCGCGTCCGGGCCCTTGGCGCCCGCCGGACCGCGCTCTTGATAGAGTAAAGGCGGCATGAAAGAAACCGATTTGTTTTCCTCCGCGGCGCCCATGACGGATGCCGCCGTCCCTCTGGGATTTGCCTTTGCGGCCGCGCGGGCCGGCATCAAAGCCAGCGGCAATCCGGACTTCGCATGGGCGGTGGCCCGGCGGCCCGCGGCCGCGGCGGCCCTGTTCACTTCCAATCGCGTGGCTGCCGCTCCGATTCTTGTCGGACGCCGGCATCTGGAGCGCTCCCGGGGCGCCATCCGCGCGGTGGTGGTCAACGCGGGCAACGCCAACTGCGCCACGGGCGAGCCGGGCCTCCATGCCGCGCAGCGGGTCTGCGCGGAGGCGGCGCGGATCCTCGGCTGCGATGCGCATGCCGTCATTCCCAGCTCCACCGGCATCATCGGCGCGCCGCTTCCTTATGAAAAACTTCTGGCCGCGCTGCCCTCCCTGCAGGATGGGCTGGGGTCCACAGGCGGCCATTTCGACCGCATGGCCGAGGCCATCATGACCACCGATACGCGGCGCAAGACCGCCGCGGCCTCGGTGGAGACGCCGCGCGGCGCGATCCGCGTGGCCGGCATGGTCAAGGGCGCGGGCATGATCTTCCCTCAACTGACGCCGGCGGCCGGCTCTCCTCCCCACGCCACCATGCTCGGCTACATTTTCACCGACGCGGCCATCGATCCGGCGGGGGCCTCGCGGCTGCTGGAGCGGGCCTGCTCGACCACCTTCAACCGCATCTCGATCGACGGAGACACCTCCACCAACGACACTCTGATGCTGCTGGCCAGCGGGGCCTCGGGAGTGGCCATCGAGGCCGATCCGGGGCCCGAGGCGGCGCCGCTCACCGAGGCCTTCTGCGCCGCGCTGCGCCAGGTCTGCCTCTCGCTCGCCAAACGGATGGTCGCCGACGGCGAAGGCGCGCAGCGCTTGGTGGAGCTCGACATACGCGGCGCGGCCAACGATGAGGAGGCGCTGCGGGTGGCCCGCGCCATCGCCCACTCACCCCTGGTAAAGACCGCCTGGGCCGGCTCCGATCCCAACTGGGGACGGTTGCTGGCCGCCGCCGGCTACAGCGGCGCGCGCCTCGATCCGGGCCGCGTCTCCATCCGCATCGGCGAGGAGGAGATTTGCAGCATGGGCATGGTCTCTCCGCGCCTGAATCCCGAGGCGGCGCGCCGGGTGATGCTGCGGCAGGAGTATGTCGTGCAGATCGATCTCGGCCTGGGCGAGGGACGGACGCAGTTATGGACCTGCGATCTGACCGAGGAGTATGTGCGCATCAACGCGGCCTACTCCACCTAGCGTCCTGAGTCGGAAGTTCGCAGAACAAAGGAACTGTCGTCCTGAGCGGAGTTTGGCCGGTTTTTCGGCCGAACGGAGTCGAAGGATCTGCGGTTGTTCTTGAGCGAATTTCCGATTCGCCACGCGAGTGTGGCGCCCCCGAAGTTCCCAGCATTCATCGAGGCTGGTCTGCTATGCGGGAATCGTTGCAAAAGCAGATCCTTCGCTGCGCTCAGGACGACAAGGATTCTATGGCGAATTTCGGAGACAGGAGACTGGGAATTCGCTTCAGAACAGATTCGCGGCCGGAACAAAATTCAATTCAAACTTGCCTCGCTCGATTGACAGGTCCACATTCTGTTGCGCCTCGTTCGGCGAATTTCTTTTCTGGCCGACAAAGCATCGAATGCAGTGCAGGGAGCCAGAAGCCGAATCGATTCAGAAACTCGCTCCGCTTTCCCCCGCGTTCTTCACAGGCTTTTTCACAATTCTGTGCAAAAACGACGAAGCGGCGCGCGGCGGGATCCGCGCGGCTCCGGTTAAGATACAAACGATTCTCCCCGGATCAGGAGGAACCGATTTCCATGCGCCAGCGCACGGGCCATCCCCGGCGGCATGAGCGGTAAGGCGAAGCTCCCTGCCTCGGCGGGCGGGGGCTCGACCCGCATTGTCGGCAGGGAAAAGCTCCGTCAGATCTACGAGTTCATGCTGCGGGCCCGCAGGCTGTCCGGCGGCGCGGCGCCGCATGCGGCCGCCAATCGAGCCGGGAGCGGCTTCGGCGGCGGGTCGCGCGTTCTTAGCCTGCGCGTATCGGAGGCCGCGGCGGCGGCCTGCGCCGTCGATCTGCGGGCGGGAGACTGCATCGCGCCGCATCGGCTTCAGGCTTTGCTGACGCCGGCGGCGGGCGCGCCTCAGGCATGTCCGGGGTTTGCCGCGGCGAACGGCGCGGGCCGCGGCGGCGGGTCCGAGATCGAAGGCCTTTTGCAGGAGGCGCGGCGGCGCAGCCGAAACGGCGGCGTGGCGGTGGCTTTTCTGCACCCCGGGCCGGCGCACACCGAGGCGTGGCGCCGCGCGCTCCGGACCGCGGAGCGGCTCAAGCTCCCCATCCTTTTCGCGGTAGAGGCCGGGGTGGATCTCGGGAGGCCCACCCGCGGCCGGCGCATCGCGCAGCTCACCCGGGGCCTGCGCCTGCCCGCAATTCCCGTGGACAGCCAGGACGCCATCGCGCTCTACCGCGCGGCTCACGAGTCGATCAAGCGCGCGCGGCGGGGAGGAGGACCCACTCTGATCGAGTGCTGGAGGACCTCCGGCCGGCGGCCGCGTCAAGCCGCCGCCGAGCCTCCGCAGCAGGCCTTCCTCCGCCTGGAGCGGTACATGAAGGAGCAGGGTTGCTTGCCGAGCGGATGGAAGAGCCCTGTGCGCGAGCCGGCCTCGACGAAAGTCCGGGCGTGACCGACGCGATTCCCCTCCCTCTCCGCAGGCCCGCGGAGGCATTGACCTGGCGCCCCGGCTTCGTTAGCGTGAAAGCAAATCGATGGTGGTTCGGCTCAAGGTTTTAACCCTGGCGCAGGCCGGCGGCGCTCGTTGAGGCGGCGGTTGAGGTGTGAGTGAAATTTCAGTTGGTCGTCTGGGGGCTCGCCGCGCTGTTCTTCGCATTTCCAGCGGCGTCGGAGGCAGCCGTTCCTCAGGATGGAGCCGCGGCCTCCGCGCAATCCCCGCCTCCCGATACGCAGACTCCCGCGCCACATCCGCTGGCCTTGCAGCCGGAGAGCGGCCAGCAGCTTCCTCCGGCCCAGCCATCTATTCATTTCGAACGCGCGGAGCCGCTCAAGTCCATCTCCAACATGGGCACCACGTTTCTCCCGCTGGATAGCTGGATCTATCCCGCGATGATTCGGCTCTACGGCATGGGCTTCGTGGACACCGAGTTTCTGGGCCTGCGCCCCTGGACCCGCCTGAGCGTGCTGCAGATGCTCGAACAGAGCGCCCCGGCCATCACCGGAAGCAATAACGACGAAGCCATCGAAATCTACGCCGCAATCGAGAACTCGCTGGCCTCCGATCAGCGCGTTCCTCTCGACCGCCGGTACGGGGCCATGACGCTGGAGTCCATTTACGGCCGCGCCTACGGCATTACCGGAACTCCTCTGCGGGACAGCTTTCACCTCGGCCAAACCGATATCAACGACTTTGGCCGTTACTACGCCTCCGGCTTCAATACTTACGACGGCTTCAGCGCGCGCGGCCACTACGGACCTTTCTCCCTCTACTTCCGCGGCGAACTCCAGCACGCCCCCGGATGGCCCGGCTACAACCTGAGCCTGGCGGAGACTCTGGCGAAAATCGACGACTTCGCCACCTTCTCCTCGGTTCCCCTGGCGGGCAATACGACGATTCCCCTGGGCCCTGTCCCCGCGGTCAGCAATCCGACGATTCTGGAAGGCTATGTTTCGGCCAACGTGCTGGGCAATCAGGTCTCTCTGGGAAAGATGGATCACTGGTTCGGGACGGCCGTCGGCGGCGGCATGGCTTGGAGCAACAACGCGGAGAATGTCTACTGCTTCTGCATCGACCGCGTCGCGCCGCTGTACATTCCCTTTATCTCGCGCGTGGCCGGGCTCATTCGCTACGATTTCCTGGTGGGCCCGCTCAAGGGGCATAACGACCCGGTGAGTCCCTGGGTGCACGCCGAAAAGATTTCATTCAAGCCGACAGACGACTTGGAATTCGGCTTCGAGCGCACCGTGATCTGGGGCGGCATCGGGCATGAGCCGGTCACCCTGGGAACCTTCTGGCGCAGCTTTTACAGCATCAGCGACACCAACTCGGCGGAGAAGTTCTCGCGCAACGATCCGGGGGCCCGCTTCAGCGAGGTGGACTTCGCATGGCGGCTGCCGTTTCTTACCCACTGGCTCACCCTTTACAGCGACTCGGATGTGCACGACGACGTCTTCGCCATCACCGCGCCCCGCCGCGGCGCCTATCGTCCCGGAATTTACCTTTCGCATTTCCCCGGCGCGCCGAAGCTGGACTTCCGGGTGGAGGCGGCAGACACGGCTCCGAGCACCGGTCCGGACACCGGCGGGCAGTTTATGTACACCGAAGTGGTGCAGCGCAACGGGTACACGAACAACGGCCAGTTGATGGGCGACTGGGTCGGCCGCGAAGACAAAGGCGGCCAGGCCTGGCTCACCTATCATCTTTCGCCCAAGGAGTGGATGCAGTTAAACTACCGCCGGGACAAGGCCACCGCGGACTTTATTCCCGGAGGCACCACGCAGAACATCTTCGGCGTGGAGGTGGTCAAGCGCCTGCAGCCGCAATTGGAGCTGCGGGCCTTTTTCCAGTACGAGCACTACAAGATTCCCATCTACAAGCCGGCGCCGCAAAACGACGCCGGCACCTCCTTCCAGCTCACCTGGTATCCCGCGAAGGAGAAGACCTTCTAGTGTTGCGAATCAGAAATTCGTTCCAGAAAAACCGCAGATCCTCCGACTCCGTTTGGCCCAAAAGCCGGCCAAACTTCGCTCAGGATGACAGTTCCTTTGTTCTGCGAACCTAGTCTCCCGTCTCCGAAATTCGCCATAGAATCCTTGTCGTCCTGAGCGCAGCGAAGGATCTGCTTTTGCAACGATTCCCGTATAGCAGTCCGGCCTCCATGTATGCTGTGAACTTCG
>JAJYZK010000117.1 GCA_021799945.1 Acidobacteriota bacterium | reverse complement strand
GTCGAAGCTGAGTTATCTCGGTCACGCGCTGGTGGAGAACCGCAACGGGTTGATTGCCGCGGCGATGGTGACGCACGCCGATGGCTATGCCGAGCGCGATGCCGCGCTGTTAATGCTTGCCGAAAAGCAAGAAGGCCGCTCACGGCGCATTACGGTAGGCGCGGACAAGGCGTACGACACGAAAGATTTCGTGCGCACGGTGCGAGAACTGAACGTGACCCCGCACGTAACCAAGAACGACAAGGGCCGCCGCAGCAACCTGGATCGCAGAACCACGCGCCAGCCCGGCTATGCTGTCAGCCTGAGCCGGCGATGGCTGGTCGAAAAGGGTTTCGGCTGGCTGAAGCAAACCGGCCCGCTGCGTCAAGTCAAGTTGCGAGGCTTGGAGAAAGTGGACTGGCTATTCGTCTTCAGTTGTGCGGCGCACAACTTGATCCGTTTGCCGCGACTGATGGCTCAACCACCGGAAATGCTCCGACGGCAGTGTGCCTGAGCAACCACTGAGAGTCTCGGGGATGATTCCCTGAGGCCCCAAGCCCCTGTAAACACCGGTCAGAACCGTACTTCAAACAGATTTCGAACGGGAACAAACGAAAATCACCGAGAAAGACGCTTCCATCAGACGAATTTCAACAAGTTCCTAGGATAGTTACGAAAAATCGTGTCGAGAACAATTGTCGGTCCTTTCGGGTCCAAACGCTTCGGCGCTGGTACGGGGGATCGAGGTCGAGTTGTCCGTTCTTATTGAGGTCAAGAAGCCAAGTTATATCCTGGGGGCTGGGACGACGGTTCATCGGTGTGCCTCGCTTTCGACAGTGGACAAACCTGTGGAGTCAGACGGAGTAGGGGCCTAAGAACCGCTCTCCGTTGAAATGGATCAGGTGAGATGGCGCGCCTGCAACCCATACCTCTGTCTCCCACGCGATCTCGCCAAGGTAGCGTCCCATGATGGCGCGGTTCGGGAAAGCGGTCACGTAAACAATCCCCGCTTTTGAGCCTTGAAAGAGCTTCGAAAGTTCGGCGTGACGCTTCCCATCGACCGGCCCGTGGCTTGTGACCGATTCGACCAGAACGAGCCAGTTGCGCTTGGGATCATGCAGTACCACGTCGGGCATCTTGCCGTGCGCTTCAATGGTAACGCCGAGCTTGGCAAGCAACGCCGCGTCGAAATAGCCCCATTTTTCGCCGGTGTCACCGGCGTAAATCAGCACCGCTCCGGGGACAAAGCGCGCGGCGAAATCCTCGATGATCGCGCGGATTAGCTCGCTGTGCTCGCCGGAACTCAATTTGATTGCCTTGCCTGGAGCGACCTTGACGGGCACCAGATTTTGCTGTCGTTCCTTGGCATAGAGCGCGGCGAGCGTTTGCTTCTTTGAAAGATATGCCGCCAGGTGGTCGCGCCAGGTGTTTGTGGCGAATCACTGAAGCAGTTTGAGGGCAGAAGCTTCGATTTGATAGACAGCGGCGGGGCTGTTGACAGGCCGCTTCGGGTCGTCGGGATTATAGACCGCGAGGCCCGCGTAAACGAATTGGTGCATGGTCTGCCGCCGTATCGTCTCGCGTGTGTTCGGCGCGTACTTTTTGTCGTAATGTTTCGCAATCCAGTCCATGATCGGCGTAATGCCCATCAAGGGACTCGCGGCCTGGGACCACTTTTTGTTGGGCCGCAGATCAAGCAGTGCGAGCAGGGACAAAGCGGATCGCTCCTTTTGCTGCGCCTTCGGCAACCCTAAAGACTGAAGAACCTGTTGGGCAGATTGAACTAACTCGTTCTTGGTCATCCTGTGAGCTTCTTTGTCTTTTCATCAATAATATCTTGTGTCAGCTCATGTTGGCGCTGCGCCCATTCGCCAAGCTCTGCAAGCGTCCTCCGGTCGGGATACTTCATGAGGCGGAGATCGGTCGCATTGACCTGGGTATGGCCGTTGAAGCGCCGGAAATTCTCATCGACCGCCGTGGTGTTCAAAAACACGGCGAGGCCGTAGGCGAGCGCCTCCGGCAAACCGCTTTTGTCCTCATGAAAGACATTTAGGTGGTTCTCGAAGCCGAGATACTCTGCACCAGGAAACGCATCGGGCCTAACGACGCTTGCAACGATGCGTCGCGTTTCCTCCTTTGAGGAGAACCGCCGCACGACGGCATAGAAGCCGTTCGGGTAGAGCCATTTCCTAGTGTCATCGTTTAGGCGCAGCGCATTGCCGCGTTTCTGGCCTTCCTTCGGCCATCGCGTCGCCTGCCCGGTAAAGTGGCCGGGATAGAGCAGGGGCACTGTGCCCTTCGACGGCTGGTCCTCGATGTGTTCCAGCAACCGGAAATCGACGACTGGCCCGGTGGAGATCCCAATTCCAAGGTCGGAAAGGGTAGAGCGCACGCCGCGCGACAGCTCGATGCTGTTGCGACCCGGAGAGATGGGTACATGGATGAAATTTTCCGGGTCCGAGGAAAATACGATGCGATCAAAGGGGTGTTCGTGCGTAATCAGGTCGGAAAAGCTATCATCGGTTGAATGCGAAACCGTCACAGGTCCCTGAACGCCCCCCGCACTCGATGTGGATGATGATGTTTTCTTGCAGCACGTCATCATCCTTAAACGCCTTGTTCCGTGACGCGAACAGGTGCATGTGACGAAGGGCGGCGCGCCGCAGGAGAAATTCTCGGAAGGGACGGTAATAGGGTCCATTACAGAAGCTGCGCGGGATGATGGCAACCATTTGCCCGCCCGTCTTCATCAGGGACAGGGCAAGCGCCGCGAACGCCGCATAGAGATTGACGGTCTCAATCCCGACCTGGCGCAAGATCAGACGATGGGCCGAAAGGCTGTTGATCTTTTTGTAAGGCGGATTGAGGATTGCGTGGGTAAATCGGCGCGGAGCCATGCTCTGAAGCGCGGCGGCCTCGATGAAGTCGTCCGATGAAATCCGCCAGCTTACTGGCAAATGCTCGGCGTAGCTCCCGAGCGTAGCAGAGAGATGCTCCCGAAGCGTTGCGTCGATTTCGTAGGCTTCAATCTCGACTTTGCGGAATCCGAAGCCGTTGCCGCCGGCCCAACGGTCAAGGAAGGCGCATGACAGTGCCCCGACTCCAGCTCCCGGGTCCAACAAAGCGCACGTTTCCAAGGTGCTCGGCGGAAACAGTGAGGCCATGAAGCGGGCAACGGGCGCAGGTGTCATGAATTGCCCTAAAGCGGATTTCCGCTTGAGGGCGATCCCTGGCGCGACGGCCCGGCGCAGGCTGTCTGCGTGGTCGAGGAGCTGAATTGACGATCCCCGCGATGTCATAAGCCCTTACAAAAGTTTAGGACAGCTTTCGAGGAGTTCCCATTCCTAAAATACTCCTAAAATTCAAGTTTTAGATCGAACGGACGACAGCAGCAGGTAGAGCAAAATCGGGCCACGCCAGAGCTGGACAACCAGTCCCTTTTGGGACCAAGCAAAAGCCGGAACAGCGATGCGCTGTGCGCCCTGGAGATGCTCCTCCACATTCGCGACGAAGCGATGGGGGATCGCACTATTTCCCTACTCCGCAGCCTTGCGGATAAACTCTTCTTCCTCCGATACCGTCCGCGCTTCAGGGCCATTCATGCGGAACGGCATCCTCTCATGCAGAAATCTCAGTCAGGTGCGCACTGCAATAAGAAAAGTCACCGAATTTCTTTTGCGTCTGAGAGCCCCCGCTTCAGGCAACGGTCTAGCCGAGGCGGGAGGAACCCATCAAGGCGTCGTGCTCAATTCCGCGCGGCGCTCCATCGCAACGGATCCGCGGGATCGCATGGGCAGCATCGTTTTGGCGGGAAGATTCTCGGCCACCGAAGCGTCACGACAACACCACGCAGTCTGCATTCGGAGATCAAGGGTATTGCAAAAATCGTCAACGACAGAAACAGATAGAACGGCATTCGGCTCGCCGCAAATGCCGTTGGAATTGCCACAATTTTGCCGCAGGGGGAGAGCGGCTTCAGCCTGGACCATTGATTCTATTGGCTGCCCCCCAGGGATTCGAACCCCGATATGCTGATCCAGAGTCAGCTGTCCTACCATTGAACGAGGGGGCAGTGCGGCGGAACTCGAACTCCGCGCGGGCGGCGTCGCCGCCAGCCTTATAGTAAAAGCCCGGCGAAACCCGGTCAATGCGCGGCGCCTTCCCTATTCCTCCCTCAGGATCTCCAGCGGCTTCTGCCCCAGCATACGGTAGCTGGCCACCCAGCCGGTCAGCACGGCCAGCGCGGCGGCGCCCAGAATGGCGATGCCGCTGGCCATCCACGGCGCGCGAAACGCCGCGTCCAGCTTGTGCAGCAGAACCCGCGAGAGCAGATTTCCGAACAACGCGCCCACCGCGCCGGCCAGCAGTCCGAGAATCGCGAACTCCACGCTGAAGACCGCGGCGACATGGCTGCGCTTCGCCCCTAGGGCCTTCAGCACCACCACCTCCCGGATGCGGCGAAACCGGGAGCCGGCAATGCTGGAGGCCAGAATGACCGCGCCGGAAAGGATCGAGAAGCCGGCAAGAAAGCGGATGACCAGGCCGATCTGCCCCACTACGCTTTGCACCGTGGCTACGATCTCCGCAATATCGATCGTAGTGACCGTGGGATAGGCCTGGAAGAGCGCCGCCTGCAAGCGCCCGACCTGGCCGGGATCGACATGCACCGCCCCATACCAGACCACCGGAAGGCCCTCCAGCGCTCCCGGCGGCAGGATGAATTCGCTGCGCGCAAAGATGTGCTGCCCATCGCTCTTGAAGGTCGCCGTCACTCGCGCCCGGATGGTCCTGCCGGCGGCATACAGCTCCAGCGAAGAGCCGAGATGCAGATGCAGCACAGTCGCGACATGCGAAGAGACGGCGACGGCGCCCGCGCCGTCCCCCGCCCACCACGCCCCGCTCACCAGGCTGCCGCCCCGCGGCAGGCTTGGCGACCAGGTCAGCGAGACGGAGCGCAGCAGCCTCCTGGGATAATGCTGCACGCGCAGAGCCTCTACGGGAACCCCGTCCACGGCGAGAATCCTGCCAGCCACAACCGGCAGCGCCTCCATCCGGCTCCGCACGCCCTGCTGGCTCTCCACCAGATGCGCGACGCCCGCCAGCTCGCTGCTGCCGATATCCACCAGGAACACATTGGGCACTTCCGAACCCAGGCGCTCGCCCAACTCATGCAGCACTCCCCGCTGCACGAGGAAAACGGTCAGCACCAGCATGACTCCGATGGAAAGCGCAGCCAGCACCGCCGCCGATTGGTTTCCCGGCCGATACAGATTGGCCATGCCTTGGCGCACCGAAGAGCGGAGCCGCAGCCGCGTCCTGGCCAGAAACCCGCGCAGCAGGCGCAGCATGACCGCCGCGACCCCAAAAACAACCGCCAGCAACGTGGCCAGGGCTCCGGCAAACCACCGGCCGATGGTCATCGATTCGGTGAGAGTCGCGGCGATGCCCATCAGCCCCAAAAGGATGATCGCCGCCGCCATCCACTGCGCCCGGCTCCGCCACAGCCGGCTGCGAAGGCCTTCACCGGCGTTCTCGGTCTCCACCAACCGGCGCAGAACCAGGTTGGGCCTCACCGTGCGGATATCCAGCAGCGGCGGCAGGCAGAACAAAATCGTGGTCAGGATTCCGGCGCCCAGTCCGGCCAGGACGGAAAAGACGGGAAAGCGCAGATCGATCCGCATCGGCAGCAGGCCGGCGAGCAGCGAAGGAAGCGCCCACTCCACGCCCAGCCCCAAGCCCGCGCCAAGCAGGGAGCCGGCGAGTCCCAGAAGGACGGTCTGCAGCAGGTAAATCCGCAGAATATCGGAGGAGCGCGCCCCGATCGATTTCATGATCGCCAGCGTATCGATGCGCTGCTGCAGATGGGCGCGCATGGCCATGGCGACGCCGACGGCGCCCAGCACCATGGCCACCAGGCAGATCAGACTGAGCAGCCCGGTGGCCCGCTTCAATCCGTCGGTCAGCGCGGGATTGCCCTCGCGAAAATCGATCACCTGCGCATCCGGAAGGATCGACTCCACCCGGGCGCGGATCCCATCGAGCGGCGCTCCCCTCAGCCGAAAAAGCAGCCGCTCACCGGCGCGGCTGCCGGCAACCAGCAGGCCGCTCTTTTCGAGCGCGCTCCTGGTCATCATCACGCGCGGCCCCAATCCCATGGTGGAGTTCATGCGGTCCGGCTCGCGCACCAGCACAGCGGCGATGTGGAAACGGGACTCGCCTATCTTCAACTCCCCGCCCACCCGCGTGTGCAGGCGAAGGAGCAGATCGGGGGCGACCACAACGGTCGAGTCCGTCAGAATCTGGCGAAGGTCTCCCGCGGGATCGAGCCGCACCTCGCCGTAAAAGGGGTACTTGCGCGGATCGACGGCCTTCAGCGAGACCACCAGCGGCACGGGGTCGTCGGGAGTGGAGACCATCGAAAGGGTTTCCACCACCGTGGTGCGCTCCACCCCCAGGCGAGCCAGCCCGTCCAGAGCGTGTTGCTCGGAGGGCGAGGGCCGGCGGAAGATCCGGGCCGAGAGATCCCCGGCCATGATCGAGCGGGCCTGGCCGTACAGCGATCGCTCAAAGGATTCGCTCACCCCGCGGACGCCGGTGAGCGCGGCGACTCCAATCGCCACAGAGAAAATTACGGATAGAAATTTCTCCCTGGAGGCCCGCATCTCCCGCCACGCGATCTTTGCCGCGGAGCTCCAGGCAAGCGCGGATTTGGCCGGAGGCGGCATATCACGACCGCTCCGCATTCCGCATGCCGTCTTCGACCACGGCTCCATCGCGCAGCACGATGCGCCGCTCGGCCTGCGCGGAGACCTGCGCATCGTGGGTCACCAGCACGAGCGTGGTTCCGCTGTTCCGATTGCGCGCCAGCAGCAGCTCCAGAACGTGGGCCCCGTTTCTTGAATCGAGGTTGCCGGTGGGCTCATCCGCCAGAATGATGGGCGGATCGAGCATGAAGGCGCGGGCCAGGGCCACGCGCTGCTGTTCGCCCCCGGAAAGCTGCACGGGGTAGTGGTGCAGGCGCTCTCCCAGATCCACGCTGCGCAACAGGTCGGAGGCCCGCGCCAAGCCGTCTCCCGAGCCGTTCAGCTCATGCGGCAGCAGCACATTTTCGAGCGCCGTCAGCGTCGGAACAAGCTGATAGGACTGAAAGACAAACCCCAGCTTCCGGCCTCGCACCTCGGCCAGTTGGTTCTCCGGCAGCCGGCCGATCTCCTGTCCATCGATCCACACCTCGCCCTCGGTGGGGGCGTCCAGACCGGCCAATACGCCGAGCAGGGTGCTCTTTCCACTGCCGGAAGCGCCCATAATCGCCACAAACTGCCCGGCGGGAATCGAGAGGGTGACGCCTTTGAGAATCTCGATCGTGCGGCCGCCATTCCGGATCGCTTTTTTCAGCCCGCGGGCTTCAATCATCCCTTATTCCTTCCCTTGTCCCTTCCCTTGTCCCTTCCCCGCGTCCCGCCGTTGCGCCGGGCCGCCCGGCTCGCCACGACCGGAGCGGTCTTTGCTACATTTAGCCTGTCATGCATCGACCCCTCCTCGCCGCCGCATCGCTGCTTTCGGCTCTGCTCTGCAACGGATGCCGCAGCGGCTCGCCCGCGCCGACGGCGGCGGTCCCAGCCGAGAGACCGCAGGCCGCCGATCCGCGCCCGGCGATCGCCGCCTTCGGCGACAGCCTCACCGCCGGCTACGGCGCCGACCCTGGAGCAAGCTACCCGGACTTTCTGCAGCGGGACCTGGACGCGCGCGGCTTTCATTACCGGGTCGTCAATGAGGGCATCAGCGGCGACACCACGAAAGACGGCCTGGACCGGCTCGACGAGGTGCTGGCGCTCAAGCCCGCGCTGGTCATCGTGGCCTTCGGCGGAAACGACGGTCTGCGCGGATTGCCCATCGAAGCCACCCGCGACAATCTTGACCGGATCATCTCCGCAATCCAGCACTCCGGAGCCAAAGTGGTGCTGGGAGGCATCACCCTGCCTCCGAACTATGGACCCGATTACATCCATCAGTTCAACGCGATCTATGCCTCGCTGGCCGCCAAGCACCATGTGCCTCTGCTGCCCTTTCTGCTCCAAGGCGTCTACGGCGTGAGCGGCGGCATGCAGGCCGATGGCATTCACGCCACCGATCGGGGCAATGCGCAGGTGGCGGCGAATCTGCTGCCCCTGATTACGCCTTTGCTGCAGAGGCCGGATTCGCGGGGCGCCGGAGTGCATCAGCCGAGCACCACGACCGGCTGAAAGAGCGTTCCCGCGAGCCGCCGGGCGATGCCCACCAGCTCCCTCTGCCCGGCGAAGACCCGGGCCAGCGGCGCGTCGGAAAACTCCGGAAGATTGACGGGATTGCCGTTGCGCAGCCTGCCGGCGGTCCAAAGATCCGCCGTCGCCGCCGGCAGATCCGGCAGCAGGGTGCGCGGATGAGGCAGCCGCCGCTCCAGGCTTCCGGCAGCCGCCTCGCAGCATATCTGGTCGAGCGTCAAGGCCTGGGACAAGGTGAACGGGCCGGCGGCGGTGCGCCGCAGGCGAGCCAGGTGCGCGCCGCAGCCGAGCCGAA
>JAJYZK010000116.1 GCA_021799945.1 Acidobacteriota bacterium | reverse complement strand
AGCGGGCCAGGGAAAGCCGCAGCGCCAGGTTTTCTGCGTTGAATAGCTCGGCGGTTACGCTCAGCCGCTGATACGAGGTCTTCTCCTGCAGCCATGCGGTGCGGACGTCGCGCACGATCTGGTCGCGAAGGGTTCTCTCCATCTCCGAGTCGGCTCGGGCCTGGTACTCCGCCTGCCTGGCCTGCGCGGTATACAGAAATCCATTGAAGACGGGGATCTCCATGTTGACCCCGATTCCCCCCCACCAGTTCGAGGTGTAGTAGTGGTCTACACGGATGGGCACCGTGCCGGCGGTTCCCAGGGCGGAGATATTCGGCAGTAGCTGTTCCCATTGCGCGCGCGCGTATTTCTGCTCGGATTGCGCGCCGTAGGTCAGGGACTGCAGATCCGGGCGCTGCTGCAACGCGATCTGTACCAGGGAATTGAAGTCGGAGGCCGGGGCCGCCGGCTGATCCGCATCTTCGATCAGCTTGTAGTCGACTTCGTGATCCAGGCCGAGAACGGAGTCGAGGATGGCCATGCTGGCGTCGGAATTGTCCTGCGCATTCAATTGCAGCAACTTGGCCTGGGAGAGATCGACGTCGGCGAAACTGAGGTCCAGGGTCGAACGCAGCTTGTTCTGCGTCATCTGGTCCACTTGCGTTTCCGTGGTTTGCCGGGTCGCGACCGTTTGAATTGCTACCTGCAGCACGGCCTGCGCCGTCAGCGCGTCGTAAAACGCCTGATCCACGGCAAGCACAATTTCTTCCTTGGTGGCCAGCGCGGTGGACTTGGTCGCCTGCTCCTCCAGTTTCTGTGTCAGCACTAGATTGTGCGTGCGCCCGAAGTCGGTGATCAGTTGCGATCCGAAGACGCCGCCTCCAGCGTGCGGGAACAGGCGGGAGGCCTGCAGTTCTCCCGCAGACATGCGGCTGGCGTTTTCCGAATCCTCCGCGGTGAGGGCCGCGGTGACCGTGGGCAGGTCCGCGGAATGGGCCTGCCGCACAACCTGGTGCTGCGCCAGAGCGAGCAGAGCGGTGACGCTCACGCGCGGATTATTCTTGAGCGCCATCTGCTCGGCTTGAACCCGGGTGAGGGTCTGCGGCTGGCTGCCGGCGGGGGCCGCGGACGACCCCCCGGTTTGCGGCGCAAGATCCAGGGCCGGAATGGGAGCGCTGGGCAACTGGGCGACAATCGTCTTGGACTGCGCCCGGGCGCCCGCCGTCAGAAGTATCAACGCGGCGGTCACTAGGCCGGCGTTCCTCATGCATGTGCCTCCTGTTTCCCTTGTTTGGACCCGTCTTTGCCTTCGCGGTGGTAGTGAATCACCAGATAAACGGCGGGCACCAGAAATACGGTGACCGCGACGGAGACGCCGAGTCCGCCGATGACCGCGCGGGCCAGCGGAGCATACTGCTCGCTGCCCGCCTCGAAGCCCAGAGCCATCGGGATCATGCCCAACAGCGTGGCCAAAGAGGTCATCAGAATCGGCCGCAAGCGCACCTTGCAGGCCTGCACCGTGGCGTCCAGCAGCGGCAATCCCTGTTCATGCAGAATTCCGGAGAACTCGACGATCAGGATGCTGTTGGAGACCACGATTCCGGTCATCATGATCACGCCCATCAGCGACATGATGTTCAGGGTGCTGCCGGTGGCGATCAAAGTCATAATCACGCCAGCTAGGCCGGGAGGAATCGCCATGAGAATGATGAAGGGGTCAATGAACGATGTGAACTGGGCCATCAGAATCAGATAGACCAGCAGCACGGAGATGATCAGTCCTAAGCCGAAGTCGCGGAAGGAGTCGTTCATGCTGACCACCGCGCCGCGCACGGAGAGCACCGTGTTTCTGTCTGTCTTGGTGCTGGCCAGCAGTTTGTTGATGTCCCGGCCCACGGACTTCAGGGATTCCGATTTTGTCGAAACGTAGATATCGATCACCCGCCGGATCTGATAATGATCGACCTCCGTCGGCGTGTTGATGATTTTGACGTCGGCGACCGAGCGTAGCGGCGTATAGCCGTTCACGTGGTCGTCGTAGAAATCATGCGGCGCGTTCTCCGACGCTTCTCTTCCCTCCTGGATCGGATCGAAGCCGGTGGGCCTGCTTCCGCGCAGGGGGATGTTTTGGAAATCCTCCATGGTCATGTTGTCGATCCAGCGATTGAGATACTGGACGCACACCATATAGTTGTTGCCCGATTTGGGGTCGATCCAGTAACTGGGCGCGATCATTCCATCCGAGGTGAGGGCGGTGATCACGTTGTCGACCACGTCCTGCGCCGACATGCCGACGAGGCTGGCGCGCTCGCGATCGATATTCAGCGCCAGGCCCGGGTAATCGAGGTCCTGCGGAATGTACACGTCGCTCACATTCGGCATGGCCTTGATCTTCACCGACAGTTGCTGCGCCAGCTTGAAGGCCCCCCGCATGTTCATGGAGCCGATCTGAACGTCGATCGGCGCCGGAAGTCCCTGATTGATGACCGAGTCGACCAGCCCGCCGGCCAGAAAATACGTGGACAGCTCCGGCATCTTCTGGGAAAGCTGCTGGCGCACCATGGCCATGTACTGGTAGCTGCCGATGCTGTGGTCTTCCTTCAGGCTGGTCTGTACGAACGCCGTATCCATGGCGGCGTTGGTGGTGAAAATGGAGGATAGATCCGGATAGACGCCGATGTTCGACACAATCATGTCGATATCCTTCGGTTTGACCGTGGCCCGGATGATTTTTTCCACTCTCGCAATGTAATCGTTGCTGTCCTCGATGCGCGTGCCGCTCGGCATCCGGACATAGATGACGAACTGGCCCGGGTCGGTGCGGGGGAAGTAGGAAAGGCCCAGGATAGGGAACAGCACCACGATGATCAGAACGAGGCATCCGAGAATCACGATCGCCGTGAGGCCGGGCCGAACCAGCACCCGCCTCGCCAGTTTCTCGTACGCCTCAAGAAATCGCTGGAAATGGACGTTGAATCGGGCGACGAAACGCTGGAAGAGCGAGATCTTGCCGTTTTGTCCCGGCGGCGCGTGCTCGTCCCGCATCTCCTTCCGCATTTCCGCGCGCTGCTCGCCTTCCGCCGCGTGCGCCTTCTGGGCCTCGCGCTCGCGCTGCGCAACATCCTGCATCGCCATCGCTCCGCCCGCCGCGACCTGCGGCGGCGCAGTCCCGTGCCCCTCCTTCGCGCCGTGTTCCTGCCCCGCGCCGTGCTCCTGCCCTCCCGTGTGATGCACCCGCACGAAGGTCGCGCAGAACAGCGGCACCACGGTCATGGCGAACACGTAGGAAGCGAAGATCGACAGCACGACTCCCAGCGCCAGCGGCGTGAAGATATATTTGCTGACGCCGGTCAGAAAGCTGACCGGGAAGAACACGATCGAGGTGGTCGAGGTCGCCGCGAGCACCGCCAGCGATACCTCCATCCCGCCCTGTTCGGCGGCCTCCCGCGGAGGCACTCCCATCTCCATGAAGCGGAAGATGTTCTCCAGCACCACGACCGAGTCGTCGATGAGCCGGGAGAAGGCCAGGGCCAGCCCTCCCAGCAGCATCGTGTTAATCGATCCGCCCATCGCTTTGGTCAGCAGCAGACACACCAGGGCGGAAAGCGGAATCGACAACATGACCGCGAAGGTGGCCCGTGGGCTTCCCAGAAAGACCATAATCATGATGCCGGTCAGACCCAGGCCGATCGACGCTTCCTTGATCAGGTTCTTGATCGCCAGCTTGACGAAGATGGACTGATCGAACACCACGGCCGTTTTCAGGGACGTGGGAATATCGACCAGGTGCTGGATCGCCTCCTTCATTCCGTTGACGATGGTGATGGTGTTGCTATCGCCCGGCTGTTTGAAGATGGGGACGTACACCGAGCGCTCCCCGTCGATGCGCACGATGTTGTATTGCAGGGCTCCGGAATCCTCCGCCCGGCCCACGTCCGCGACCAGCACCGACGAGTTGCCGTAGGACTTCAACGGCATCTCGTTCATCATCTTCGCGTCGGCGAGCTGGCTGTTGGCGTAGACGTTGTAATCCTTCGTGCCAATGCGGACGTCGCCCGCCGGCAGAATCAGATTGGAGCTGTTCACCGAGTTCACTACGTCTTCCAGGCTGAGATTGTGCGCTTCCAGCTTGACCGGATCGACGTAAATCTGAATCTGACGATAGGTGCCTCCGAACGGCTGGGGCACGGAGGCGCCCTGGACGTTGGAGATCTGGTTGCGCACCTGAAACTGCGCGTAGTCCTTCAATTGCGTTTCGTTCAGGCCCTTGCCTTCGAGCGAAACCAGGCACACCGGCTCGCTGGAGGCGTCCATGCCCAGCACCACCGGCGGCAGCGTGCCGGGGGGCAGGCGGCGCAGATCGGCCATGGCCAGGTTGGCGATGTTGCTGAGCGCGGAGTTCGGATCGGTGCCCGGCCGGAAATAGATCTTGATGAGACTGACGCCGGTGAGGGAGCGCGATTCGGAGTGGTCGATGTTCGCGCCAAGGGTGAAAAATCTTTCGAAGGTATCGGTAATATCGGCTTCGATCTGCTCCGGAGGCATGCCGTTGTAGAAGGTCGCCACCACCACCACCGGCATATCGATCTGGGGAAACAGATCGACCGGCATGCTGAAGATATTGGTGATTCCCACCAGCAGAACCACCAGGCACAGCATGATGATGAAGAAGGGATATCTGAGAGCAAACTTCGGCATTAGTCCTCCTGACCCTGATCCTCGGTCATATCCACCGTGCCCCCCTGCATCCGGGTAACGTCGTTGGCGGGCCGCGGCGCCAGAACAGGGGTCACCGCCTCGCTGTCCTGATATTTCGCCTGTCCGCCGACAATCACCCGGTCTCCGGTCGCCAGGCCGGCCTTGATCTGGGCCAGGCTGGACCCCTGCAAGCCCACGTCCACCTGACGGATGTGGACATGATTGGAGGCGTCGAGCGTGTACACGACGTAATGGTGTCCCACCACGGGGTTCCCGGTGAGCACCAGCGCCTCCACGGGAATGGTGAGCACATTCTCGGCATGCGCCAGGATGAAATTGACGTTCGCGTACATGCCCGGATCCAGAGTCAGATCCTTGTTCTCCACGTCCACCTCGGTCTGCATGGTTCTGGTTTCGAAATCCACGCTGCGGGTAAAGCGGACCACCTTGCCGACAAACGAACGGTCCAGATCGTTGACCCGGATCTGCATTTCATCGCCGATATGGACATACCGCACGGCGTCTTCCGGAATGGGCATGCGCAGGCGCAGCAAACCGCTTTGCGCCAGCTTCACGATCGGCAGCGCCTGATTGTTGGTGCCCGTGCCGGACTGGATCAGGGCTCCGGTGTCGGCGTAGCGCCAGGTAATCACTCCGTCCAGGGGAGCCACGACGTTGGTGTACCCCTGAATCGCTGCGACCCGCTCACTGTCGGCATCGGCCACGGCGGAGCCGCCCCGCGCGGCGGCAAGGGCGGCCTTCGCGGCGTCCACTTCCGACGCGGCGGCCAGATCGGCTGCCTGCGTATCGTCCAGCTCCTGCTGCGCGATCAGCCCCGGCTCGGCCTGCGCGGTGGCCTGCATGCGCACGTTGTCCGCGTGCTTGGCGGCGTAGAGCGCCTCCGCCCGGCTCACTTCATGCTCCGCCCGGGTTACATCGTCCTGGCTCTTGCGCACCTCGGCCACCGTGGACTTCAACTGCGCGGCCAGCTCGGGGACCTCCAGAATGGCCAGCGTCTCCCCGGCGTGCACCTTGTCGCCGATATCGACATAGATATGCTCGATGAAGCCGGAGACCTTGGGATGCACATCCACGATCTGGTAGGGCTGGAACTGAGCCGCCAGGGTGAGAATGTGGGAGATGGAGCCGATCTGCGCAGGGCTTACTTGTGCGGCCGGCGGCTCAGGAGCTGCCTCCACCGATCCTTGCCGCCGCGAACGCACAATCAGAAACGCGAACAAGCCAAGGACGACGCATGCTGTGATCAGGAACAAGAGACGCTTTCGCATATCTTCGGATGCACCTATTCTTGTTGGAATGACGGATGGCTTGAACCGGACACGGTAGGCCGGAGACCAGGAGCGCAACGCGCGCCGGGGCATGCCGCGGTCGTGTGCCGGATTTCCCGATTGGCGCGTCCAGCGCCGCGTCGGCGCCCGGCGTCACGCTCAATGCGCGGGAATGTTCAGGAAAAAATGGGAGGGGGACGGAAGAAGAACGCGGGTAGGCCCCGGTGCGGGCGGAGCGGACCGGGCCGAACCCCCGCGGCCTCCCCAACCGGCGTCGAAGGCCGGCGTTGCAGGCGCAGAAGAAGCAACGATGACGCCAGGAGCAGCGTCTCCAGCACGGCGCATCGCGCATAGGCCGCAGCTCGCAGAGCCACGGCGATCAGTTCGCCGCCCGGCTTGGATTGCTCCTCTTTGGACAGGAGCTTGGCTTGGACCACATCGCGCGAGGAGGATTGAGGGGAATCGTAGAGGGAAAGCTTGTACTGCAAACCCCAGGCGAATACCGCCAGAGCCACACCCAACAGCAACAAGTCGAGGCGGGAGAATCGAGCGCGATTTGTGCACCACGAACTCACAGTCACCTTTTCTCGCTGGTTGCCCCGGTGCGCCGCGCCGCCACATCGGCCGCGGGCAATTTGTGCTGAGGAGCTACTTTCTTTGATAGCACATGCCCGGAGTTCGTTAGCCAAAAAATTTCTAGTTGAGATAAATTTGTTCGAATCAACTTTTACGCAGCTAAACTTCCGCCCGACGGGAACTGGCCAACAGGGATACGCGGAGCGCGCCAGCCGCTTGTCCCGGAGCGGGGAGATTCCCTGGAAAGCCTATGTTCCAAGTATCTCCGAAAAGCCGGTGGCCTACAAATCGCGTAACACCCTGCGCTGGCCGGCAGGTCCGCCCGGTCCGCTGCGCCGCCCCCTTCTTGCGGCGCCGGTTCTACCGCTTCTCCGCCGGGAGGCCGCTCCTCTGCCCTTGACCCAGCGGTCGGCCTTCGGGCTGCGCCGGAAGCGCGGGAGGGAGGGGCGAGCCACTCTATTTACATGGCTTACATAGCTGCGGAGCCTACGCTGCTCGCGTAGATACCCAGCGGACTCACCCGGATGGGCTTTGGATCTTTCGTCTCCCGCTTCGGGATATCTCTGGAGGAGATTCGCGCCCTCCCGCCCGCCGAAGGGAACAGGTCGCACGGGTTATCAGTTTGGTTCGGAACCGCTCGGCGCCGAACCGGGGAGAGAAATCCCCAACGAGCGGCGCCCGGGCAGCCGTTGCGGCCGCCTTCCTGCCGGCATTGACCGGAGCCGCGATGGCAACCTATCTGGAGTGCGCCGCTACAATCGGCCGAACTGCCGCACCGCCTCTTCGATGGACTTCGTTTTTTCGATCCACGCGTACATGGAATGTTCCTGAAAATCGAGTTGCCTGGCGCGCAGGAGCACCTTGACGGCATCCTTCTTCGGAACGATCGCCACTCCGTCCATATCCGCCGCCACAATGTCGCCGGCATTCACCGTTACCCCTCCGCAATCGACCGCAATCTGCGAGCCGGCGAACCGGTAATGCCCCACGGAGGTGGACGGAACGATGCCGGTTGCGTACACGGGAAACTGAATCTTGGTGAGGTATGCGGTGTCCCGCACGCCGCCCTCGATGACCGCGCCGGCGAAGTCCCGGGCCGCCATCGCCGCGCCCATCAGGCCCCCCATGCCCGCGATGTCGGCGCCGTCCTCCACGGACATGACGTAGACCGAATCCTTGCCGCCCTGATCGATCGCAATGAGCATGCCGTCCAGCGCGTGCGGATCGTGATTTTCCTGTTTCACCAGGCGAACGGTGAGCGCGTATCCGACGAATTTTGTCGGAAAGATCGGCCGCATCCGGTGCGAAAGGTAGATGCGGCGGCTCGTCAGTTGCTCTTCGGCGTCGGCCACCGACGCCACTTCGACGTGCCGATATCCGTCCAGAAGCGCGGCCGGATCGTGGTCCAGCCGTTGTTCCTCGTCCTGGCCCCCGGAGGGCGATGAGGTCGCCTGGCCATACAGCACGAGGGCGCAACATGCGGCGGCGGCCCCAACGGCGGCCAAAACCATCGCCGCGGCCCGGATGCGGGCCCGCGCCCGGAGGCTCCGGCGCAGGCAGTGGATGATGTTCAATGTTTTCTCCTTTCGGGATGGCTTGTCCCGAGAGCCGGCGGAGACAGACGCTCGGCCTCAACCCCGGACAATTGTCCTGCGTATATTCAAGGATCGCTTTCCTGATAAACTTCACGCACTATCTTATGGATCGGGAAAAATCTTGACAAAATCTCCGGATTTCATACGATTCAAAGGAATTTCCGGCCGCGCCCCGGGAACTCCTTTCCGCAGTGCTCGGGCGGCTGCGCAGACCTGAACGATCCCCTGAGCGAACCACGGATGCCGCAAGCCCGACGCCATGACCCGCCCATGACCCGCCCTCTTCGATCTGCATGTACGGCCCGCTGCGCCGCCGCTCTGCTGGCCGCTTCCTCATGCGCGTGGCCGGCTGTGGCGCAGCAGCCAAAAAGCGCGGGCGGCGCCGCCATCTTCGCCGCGAATTGCGCGGCCTGCCACGGCAGCGAC
>JAJYZK010000115.1 GCA_021799945.1 Acidobacteriota bacterium | reverse complement strand
TCCCGCCGCGGTTGAATCCACAGCGCTCACCGCGAATGGCCGGATCGATCGGGCAAGACCGGATTGGGAGGCCAGATAGGCCCCCCGCTCGCCAAGCTTGAGCGCCACTCCCTTTACCCCCCGTTGCAGCAGCGCCGCCGCCGCGGCGGCAGGAGTTCGTGTGCAGCTCGTCTCGCCGGCGCAGCCCAGGAGTATGGCTGCCTCGCTCTCATTCGGCGTAAACCAGTCCACCTGCTCCAGCAATTCTCGCGGCAGCGCGCGCGCCGGCGCCGGGTCGAGCATCAGGGGGATCTTCTCGCGGCGGCAGATGCGGGCCAGATGCGCCACAGTCTCCAGGGGTATTTCAAGCTGGGTGAGAACGATGCCGGCGGAGCGAATGAGGGCTAGCCTCCCCTCCAGATCGGCGGGGCTGAGAGCGGCGTTCGCTCCGGGAGTGACGACGATGCGATTCTCCCCGCCGCGGCTCACCAGGATGACCGCGGCTCCGGAGCTTCCCGGCGAAGTCGCCACGCCCCGCACGTCGACGCCCGCCTCATGCAGGCCGGCCAGGAGCTGGGGCCCGAAGGCGTCGTCGCCGACGCGGCCGATCATGCGAACGGTGTGGCCGAGCCTGGCTGCGGCGACCGCCTGATTGGCCCCCTTGCCGCCTGGATAGGTGTGAAATGCGGAACCCAGGACGGTTTCGCCGATTCCGGGGAGCCGCTCGCAGGTCGCAACCAAGTCGATATTGATGCTTCCCACGACAACGATCGGTTTCCCGGAGGAGGCCCTTCCGCTCTCTGCACTTCGCGGCATAAGTTCGCTCTTACTATAGCTTCGCCGCGCCAGGGCCTCACCGTCCCGATGCCGGTCGGGTTTAGCATAGTTTTCAGGTGGGATAGTCGGGCAGGGAATTTGGCATCGCGGGAAGGGATTGACATGCCAACCGAAACGCAAACCATCGCTCGGCGGGAGCCCGCGCCGGACTACAGCCTCATCGGTGTGAACGCCGCTCTGGCCGTGGAGCGGGGACTTGCCGAGGCGGACTGGTACCAATGCCCCGTCCCGCGCGCCGCCATGCGGTCGCTTCTGGAGCGTCGCGACGGCCCCGCCCTGCGCGATACCGCTCTCTGGTTCGCGCTGATCTTCGCTAGCGGGTGGGCCACCTGGGCGCTATGGGGAAGCTGGTGGGCCGCCCTTCCCTACGCCGTCTACAGCGTCCTGTATGCCTCCACGTCGGACTCCCGCTGGCATGAGACGGGACACGGCACGGCCTTCAAAACCGACTGGATGAACGCCGTGCTGTACGAAATCGCCTCCTTCATGGTGATGCGGGAGTCTACCGTCTGGCGATGGAGCCATACCCGCCATCACAGCGACACCATCGTCGTCGGACGCGACCCGGAAATTGCCGTGCCCCGTCCGCCGTCGATACCCAGGATCCTCGGCTCCTTTTTCAATCTGGGAAACTACCCCAAATATTTCCGCCATCTGGCCATGCACTCCCTCGGGCGCATTTCCGCCGAGGAAAAGACCTACATTCCGCCCACGGAGTTCGCCAAGGTCTTCCGCCGCGCGCGCATATCCCTGGCCATCTATGCCGGGGTAATCCTGTGGTCCATCCAGCGCAGGTCGATTCTGCCACTCATGCTCATCGGCCTCACCAACCTGTTCGGCACATGGCTGATGGTTGTTTACGGAATGACGCAGCATGCGGGGCTGGCGGAAAACGTTCTCGACCACCGGCTCAACTGCCGAACCGTATACATGAATCCGGCGCACCGCTATCTGTACTGGAACATGAATTACCACATTGAACATCACATGTTTCCGCTGGTCCCCTACCACGCCCTGCCCAGGTTGCATGAGGCGGTGAAGGACGACTGCCCCACCCCGTACCCCAGCCTGTTTGCGGCCTGGAAGGAGATTGCGCCGGCCATACTGCGTCAGGCGAAGGATCCGGCGTATCACGTCAAGCGCCGGCTGCCGGAGCCGCGAAAGGGGGTGACCGATGGCGTCTATGCACCCGCCGCGCCCCCGGGCTCGGAAGGCTGGGTCTCGGTATGCGGGGCCGGCGAACTGTCGCCCGGCGAGGTCATTCGCTGCGATCACGGTAAGAAGACCTATGCGCTTTATCGGGATGAAGATGGCCGCCTGTTTGCGACCGAAGGCATCTGCACGCATGGCAACGCGCACCTTGCGGAGGGCCTGGTGAAGGACGGAGTGATCGAGTGCGCCAAGCATAACGGTCGTTTCCATCTCGCCGACGGCTCACCGGCCCGCGCGCCGGCCTGCCGCGGACTGGTCACCTACCCGATTCAGGAGCGGAGCGGATTGCTGCAGATCAACGTTTGCAAACCGGGAGGAGCGGGCGCCCGCGAGCCGAAGGAGTATCGATTCAAAGTCGCCGGCAATACGAGTGTGGCCACCTTTATCAAGGAGCTGGTGCTGGCGCCGGAAGTGGGCGAAGAAGAGATCCCGTTCACCCCGGGCGACTATCTGCAGTTCGACATACCGGCCTATGACCAGATTCGCTTCCGCGATTTTGACATTCCCGAACCCTACCGCAGCGTTTGGGAGGCGCAGCATGTCTTCGATCTGGTCGCTCGGAATCCGGCGTCTGGCCGGCGCAACAATTATTCGCTCGCGAGCAATCTGGCGACCGAAGGCACGCTGCGCTTCAACGTGCGCATCGCCACCCCTCCGCCCGGCCAGGATTGCCCCCCGGGAGTGGGCTCGAGCTACATGTACAGCCTGAAACCCGGCGATGTGGTCAGCGCCATCGGTCCCTTCGGCGACTTCCACATCAAGCCCACGCAGCGGGAGATGATCTACGTCGGCGGGGGCGCCGGAATGGCTCCGTTGCGCGCGCATCTCTCGCACCTGCTGGAGACGGAAGATACGGCGCGCCGGGTCAGCTTCTGGTACGGCGCCCGTTCCCGGCAGGAGATTTTCTATGCCGACTATTTCGAGGCGCTGGCGGAGGCTCACCGCAACTTCAGCTTCCACCTGGCGCTTTCTTCTCCCCTGCCGGAAGACGGCTGGACCGGCGCTCGCGGCTTTATCCACGAGGTGCTGCTGCAGGGCTATCTCCGGGAGCACCCGGGACCGCAGGCGGCCGAATACTACTTGTGCGGCCCGCCCATGATGATCAAGGCCTGCACGCAAATGCTGCGGGAGCTTGGCGTGCCCGCGGACCACGTTGCCTACGACGAGTTCTGACCGGGGCATTCGGACTCGGGAAGGATTGAGGCATAGAAGGCCGGATTGCAAGTTCAATCCAAAGTCCGCAGAGGTCAAATCCGGTCGAAAGGCAGTCAGCCTCGGACGCAGGTTCTGGCGGCGAGAACCACCAGCGAAATCCACAGCAGGTCGGCGCCGAGCAGGTGAGCCACCTGCAGCCAGACCGGGGCCAGCATGGTCAGGTCGGCCACCCCCAGCGCGTATTGCAGGCCCAGCAGCAGGAGCACGGCGAGCACAGAGGCGCGATTCTCCGGCGCGGCGCCGGAGCGCAGCGGGCCACGCCACAGCATCCACACGATGCAAACCCCGGCAATCAATGCGCCGATCGGGTGAAGGATGCGCAGACGCAGCAGCCAGTAGGTTCCGTGGGAAAAGTCCTGCGCCATCGCCGCACGCAGCGAGGTCGCCGGGAAGAGCGTATCGCCCAGCGCGGCAAGCGAGCCGAGGACGCCCGCCACCAGCGTGGCGCCCAGGCCCAGCAGCGCCGCAGGCCAATTCCTCAAGCGAACCGCCCGGGCCTCAAAATCCCTCTCGCGCGAAAGAAAATGCGCACAGAGCGCGAGCGCGGCCAGCAGCAGCATGGTATTGGCGAAATGCAGGGACAGGTAGGCGGCCCGCGAGGGGGAACGATCGTTCGCCGTATGACCCAGCAGAACCAGCAGCGCGCCGAGCAGGGCCTCATTGAAGGTGAGAACGGCTACGGCTACGGCGCAGGCCCGGGCCAGATGGCCGGCCTTCACGGCCCGAAAGGTCCAGACGAGCAGGCCCAGAACGGCGGGGCCGGTAAGGGCGCTGGTCAGGCGGTGAACCAGTTCGATGACGGTGGCGATTTGCGGGTGGTGCTGGAAGACGACGCCGTTGCAAAGAGGCCAATGGTCGCCGCAGCCCGCTCCGGAGCCGGTGGCCCGAACCACCGCGCCCCACAGGATGACTGCGACATTCAAGGCCAGCACGCCCCATGCATAGCCGCGCAGCGCGGGCGACGGCGGATCTGCGGATCGGGTGGCCGGGAGCGTCTTTGCCAAACTCATCCTGCTCCTCGTTGGTCTCCTTCCCGGCCTCTTCTCCGGCCGCCGGGAGCCCAAGCATCCATTCTATTCGGTGGATCTCTACGGCTCTCGGCGCCGGGGCGGATTGCCGGGCTCCTTCAACTGGTGGCCAGCTCCTTGGCGCGCTGGGCGGCGCGCATCACGGCTTTGATCAGGGTCACCCGCAGGCCGCCTTCCTCCAGCTCCAGGATGCCATCGATCGTGCACCCCGCCGGCGTCGTCACCGCATCCTTGAGCAGGGCCGGATGATACCCCGTTTCCAGCACCATCTTGGCCGAACCGAAGGCGGTCTGCGCGGCCAGCAGGGTAGCAATATCGCGGGGCAGTCCCACCTTGACGCCGGCCTCCGCCAGCGACTCCAGAATGATGTAAATGAAGGCCGGGCCGCTGGCGGAAAGCCCGGTGACCGCATCCATGTGCTTCTCCTCGACGATCACCGTGCGGCCCACCGTCTCGAAAAGGTAGGCGGCAAGGTTCATCTGCGCCTCCGTGGCGAAGCGGCCGGCGCTCAGCGCCGCGATTCCGGCCCCCAGCATGGAGGGAGTATTCGGCATGGCGCGGACCACCCCAATCTCCAAACCCGCGGCCTCCTCGATCGCCGCGGTGCGCACCGAGGCGGCGAAGGAAACCAGCAGCTTGTCCGATTGGAGCGAAGGCCGGATCTGGCGCACCAGATCGGGGACCGCATTCGGCTTGACGCCGATAAGAATCAGGTCGGCTTGGCCGGCCGCGGCCACGTTGTCCGTGGTGACTTCCACCCCCCACTGCGCGGAGAGCTGTCCGGCCCGCTCCTCATGCTGCACGGTAGCGATGAGCTGCTCCGGCTGCAGAACCCTGGATTTCAAAAACGCCTGCAACAGAATGCCGCCCATCTTGCCGGCGCCGAGGATTGCGACCCGGGCGCCGGATTCAAAATGTGCGGCTGGATTGGTGGCCATGGATTCTCCCTCGAATTTATTTTTGCGTTTTCTGCTGTGCAATCCAGGCTTCCGTCCGCTGCTCCAGAATGTCGAGGGGCAGAGCGCCGGAATCGACGACTTCATCGTGGAACGCCCGTAAATCGAACTTGGGGCCGAGTTCCTTGCGTGCCTCGTCGCGAAGCTTGAGAAACTCGAGCTGTCCGATCTTATAGCCCAAAGCCTGCGCCGGCCACGCGATGTAGCGATCGACTTCCGCCTGCACTTCCACATCCGCCACCGCGGAGTGCTGATGGAAATAATCCACCATCTGCTGCCGGGTCCAATGCTGGGAATGCACTCCGGTATCCACCACCAGACGGATCGCTCGCCAGAGATCCCCCTGCAGCCGTCCATAATCGCTGTATGGGTCCTGGTAAAAGCCGATGTCTTTCCCCAGGCGTTCGGCATAGAGTCCCCAGCCCTCGGTGTAGGCGGTGAAATAGGTATATTTCCGGAACTGGGGCAGGCCGGTCAGCTCCTGCTCGATGGAGATCTGCAGGTGGTGTCCGGGCAGCCCCTCGTGATACGCCACGGCCTCCACTCCGGTCAGCGAGCGCGTTCCGTACTCGTAGGTATTCACATACACGGCTCCCGGCCGCGAGCCGTCCGCGGCGCCCGGATCGTAATAGGCGGCGGCCTGCTCCTTCTCCATGTATTCCGGAACCGGCTTTACCACCAGCAGGGCCCTGGGCAGGCGGCCGAAGATCTGCGGCAGCCGCGGCCGCATCCCGTCGATGTAGCCCCGGTAGGCGTCGAGCAACTGCTCCTTCGAGGCCGGAAACAGCTTGGGATTGCTTTTGGCCGCGGCATTCAATGCCGGAATATCGGCGAAGCCGAGTTTGTGCGCGATTCCGGTCAGCTCCGCCTCGTCCTTTTTCACCTCGTCCAGACCGATCTGGTGGATCTGCGCCGCGGTCAGATTGGTGGTGGTGCTCTGCTTCACGCGAAAGGCGTAATAGGCGTCTCCGTCGGGCAGGGACCACAGGCCGGGCTCCGCGCGGCCGTTGACGATGTATTGCGACTGGAGGAATCGCGCGAAGCGGAGATAGGCCGGGTCCACCTGGTTTCGAATCGCATCGAGAATGTCGGTGCGAATCCGCGCCCGGTCCAGAGCGGGAATCGACGCGGGGAAACTCTTGAGCGGAGCGGCGAAGGGGCTGTCCTCCGGCTGGACGGCGGCGATGGCGTTCACCTGCGCCAGCACCTTCTCCAGCAGATATTTGGGCGGCTCGCGGCGATCCTCCATGCCGAGGGTCATGTCGTCGGTGACCTGGGCAAAGGCCAGCGGAACTTTGCGCAGGCGGGCAATGTAATTGTCGTAGTCCTGCTGCGAGGTGAAGGTAAGGTCGGAGACCAGTTGGGGCAGGCTGGTATGCAGCCCGAAGAACTGGTTCACCGGCATCTGCCACGGTTTGAAGCGGGCCTCCTCCTGCGCTTCGATCAATTGGCGGATCGCGAGTTGCCGGCTCAGCTTCTCCTGATCCGTCATGCCGGCGTCGTCGACCTCACCCAGCCGGGTGAGGAAGCCCTCGCCGCGGGCCAGCGAGTCGTTGTAAGCCTGGACGGAGTAGTCGTCCAGCTCGGTGTCGTAGCGCTTGTCACCGATGGTGGAGGCGAACTCCGGATCGTGCCGGAGACGATCCTCCCACATGTCGGAGAAGATGCGGTTCAGCGTGCGTTCGCGCTCGGCCAGCGGCTCGGGCGGGGCGGCGGAGGCAGGACTCTGCGCGCCGTGCGCGGGGCGATGGAGGCAGACGACAAAAAGCGCCGCGAGCAGGCAGAAAACGGAGATTCTGACGGAGGGCTGCAAACGAAGATCCTGAGTGAGAGTTCGCCGGGGCTTGTATGCGAAGTGTAACGGGAATCCGGCTGCGAGGGCCAGCCGGGGGGGCGGAGGCGAGAGTCGCGCGCGGGGCGGCGGAGGGTGGAGCGGCAACAGGGCGATGGCGCAGCGGCCGAAGGTCTCTGGAATTCGCTACTGTCCCGAGTCAGAAGTTCGCATAACAGACGAACTATCATCCTGAGCGGAGTTTGGCCGGCTGTTGGGCCAAACGGAGTCGAAGGATCTGTGGTTGTTCTGCAACGAATTTCTGATTCCTAGGAATTTGTTGAAAAACAGATTTGCGGCCGGGACAAATCCCATTCCCTGGGTAGCCCGATGAACAGGCGCCCATCCGGTTGCGCCGCGCTCGGCGCTTCGGCGCGTTTTTCGACAAACTCCTAGTGCCGCATTTCTTCTGAGACGGCTCTGATCACGTCGTCCGGCGCTTCGCCGGAGGCTTCCTCGGAAAGGGGCATGTCGTGCGTCTCGTCGCCCAGCGCGCCGGCCTCCCTCTCGGAGCGGGACATGTCGGATTCCAGCATGCGATACAGCGTCGAACGGCTGATGCCCAGCCGGGAGGCGGTGCGGGCCTTATTGCCGTCGCAGGCCTTGAGCACGCGCAGAATGTGGCGCCGGATGACGGTGTCGAGATTGAAATCCTGAGGCAGCGCGGAGTCGGGATCGAAGCGGCGTGGGGTATCCAGCGGGAGGATCGCGAAATCGATGGGCCGCAGCCACTGGTGCTCGGCGTTGAGGCAGGCGGCTCGGACCACGCTCTCCAGCTCGCGAACATTCCCTGGCCAGCGATGGCGCAACAGCAGCGCCAGCGAACCTGGGCCGAGGCCCTGCAGAGACTTTCGGTGCTCCTGGGTTGCCGCTTCGATGAAGGCCTGCACCAGCGCCGGGATGTCCTCCTTGCGCTCGCGCAGGGGGGGGAGGACAAAGCACACGGCGCTCAGCCGGTAGTAGATCTCCGGCAGATAGCGGCCCGCCATTACCAGCGGGCGCAGGGACTGCCGCGCCGTGCAAACCATCTGGTGGACGGAGAGGTCCGAATCGGTTTTGCCCGGGGCGAGCGTGGTCTCGAAGGCGCGGATAAAACGCAGCAATTGCGTCTGCTGCTCCGGGCGCAGATCGTCGATGTTGCGGATGAATAACATTCCGTCGGCGGCCCGTTTGACGGCATGGCGCAAGGCTGCTCCCGACGTCTCTCCGCCGGCCGGACTGTCGCCGAACAGGGTGATGGCTTCTTCGGCGACGAAGGCTCCCTGAGCGCTTCCCAGGGCATAGACGTGCCGCGCAATCAGGTGCTTTCCGGCGCCCGCCTCGCCTTCGATCAGCGCCAGCCGCAGACGCTGCGATGCCTGCCGCAACTGATCGCAGATGCGGCGCATAGGAAGCGACCGCGATATGACCGCTGGAAGGTGACTCTTCGCTCCAGCCAGCGGCATGGTCCATTGGGATGTTTGCCGATTCAATTGCATCTGCCCATTCCAGCCAATCGATGTGGAAACGCCATTTCACCGCATACCGGAAGGTC
>JAJYZK010000114.1 GCA_021799945.1 Acidobacteriota bacterium | reverse complement strand
GGAGCCGTAGTTGTTGTTCCAGTCCAGCAGCGCGCTGGGAGTTTCCGAGGCCAGCGCCAGCGCATGCATGCTCAGCGTGCCGCAGACATCGACCTCGCAGGCGCTGGGAAACAGGTTCTCGCTCATCATGCTCATCACCGTGCAGGGCACCACGCCGAAGTACTCCTCCAGCGCCGTCCAGCATTGAACGGCGCTGACCGTGCAGTAGGTTTGCTGCATCCACTGCTCGATCACCACCCCCAGCTTGGACATCTTCAGCAGCGCGGGCAGCGGGATATTGGCGGTGGATACATAGGAGCGGATGGCCGCCAGTTTGCTCCGAACCGGCTCGGCGTTGTCCGTCAGCCGCTCGACCCGGCCGAGGATCTCGGAGAGATCGATAGTTTCCACCGAAATTCCGTTGCGCTCCAGCAGCTTCTCGCTGTAGCGCACGGTGTTGAAGGCCGCGGGCCGGGCCCCGATCGCTCCGATGCGAAGGTGGGAAAAGCCCCGCACCACCCGGCAGATGGAGGAAAACCAGGCCAGATCCTGGCGGAAGGCCGCCGAATCGGGCTGCACCGTGTGCGCCGCGGTGACCGAATACGGAATGCCATACTGCATCAGGTTGTTGCAGGCCGACATCTTGCCGCAAAAACTGTCGCGGCGGTGGGAGATCTTCATATCCTCGGTCCGATCCGGGGTGGCCTGCACCAGGACCGGAACCTTCAAGCCGGAGAGACGCAACGCATCGACGATGCCCCGCTCTTCTCCGAAGTTGGGCAGGGTGACGATTACCCCGTCCAACTCTTCGCCATGCTTGCGGAAAAGCTCGGCGCAGGTCCGCGCTTCGTCGGGGGTCTCGACGGCGCCGAATTTGGATTGCTGCGGAGTGAGCGCAATAGCCCGGATCCCGGCCCCTTGCAGGACCTGCAGCATCTCCTCTCGGCCCGTCTTTGCCAGATGATCGGGGAAAAAGCCGCGATTGCCGACGATCACTCCGAAGGTCATTTGTCTCGCCATGAAACTCCCTCGCAAACCATTATCGCCGGCCGGGCCGGAAGCGCACACAGTAGCCCAGCCCGCAGAGGGTGAGCACGCCGCCCCACCAGATGGCGGGATGCAGCCGGTTGAGAACCGGGGGAGGAACCAGGGGATGGCTCAGCTCCCAGATGCCGGTCAGCAGGATAATGACCCCGTAGGCCAGAAGCAGCAGCCCGGCAAACCACCAGATGGAAAGAGTCTCGCGCATCTTCATCTCCTTACCAGAACAGCAGGTTCAGACCCACGAAGATCACGGTCACAATCCCCGCCCAGACGACCGGCCGCTGGTGCCAGCGCTCCTCGCGCTCCCGGGGGATCGGGGTTATGCCGTAGACCAGGCCCTCCAGCTCCTTCACCGGCCGCGCCTCGGTCATCAGGCTGACCACCACGGTCACCAGAACGCAGACCAGCCAGGCCCAAAGGGCGCGATAGATGTTTTCCGCCATGTCCTTGGCGCTTGCGGACATGGCCACGTAGCGCAGGGCAGAGGGATCGTTGCGCACCCAGGTCCAGAGGCCGATGGAGGTTGTGGTTCCGCAGAGAAGACCCCAGAATCCCCCGGCCTTCGTGGCCCGCTTCCACAGCATTCCCAGGATCACTGTGCCGAAGAGCGGAGCGACGAAAAAGCTGAAGAGCTGCTGCACATAATCCATAATGCTCGCCGCATGCTGCACCAGGTAGGCCGTTCCGACGGAAACGAGGACGCCTAACAGGGTGCTCCACCGCCCCATCGCCACATAATGGCGATCGCTCGCCTTGCGGTTCAGGAAGGCGCCATAGAGATCGTAGGTCCAGACCGTGGAAAAGGCGCTTACGTTTCCCGCCATGCCGGACATGAACCCGGCGATGAGCGCGGTGACCCCCAGCCCCAGCAATCCCGGCCCGCAATAGCGCACCAGCATCAGCGGCAGCACTTCGTTGTAGCTATGCTGGCCGGTATGCACCGCGACATCCTGACCGACCAGAGGAAAGGGAAGCACGGCCAGGGCCAGCAGCCCGGGAAGAATGACGATGAGGGGCACCGCCATCTTAAAGGCGGCGCCGATCACCGGCGCCATCCGGGCGGAGCGGAGATTGTCGGCGGAGAGCACCCGCTGGACGACCAGAAAATCGGTGGTCCAATAGCCGAAACTCACCACGAAGCCCAGGCCGAAGACGATGCCGAACCAGTTCACGCCCATCGGATTGGTGTTGAAATGGCCCAGCGTGGACCACAAGTGCACGTAGTCGGAGCGGCCGAGGTTGGTGGCGATCTGGCGGCGGAGATTGCTCCATCCGCCGGCGTCGATGAGCCCCAGGACCGGAATGGCCAGCGCCCCCGCCCAGATGAGAAGGAATTGCAGCACTTCATTGAAGATGGCGGACTTCAGGCCGCCCAGCGCGACATAGACGGCGACGGTGACCGAAGAGACCCAGATGCTGAAGTTCAGATCCCAGCCTAAGACCACCTTCATCACCAGGGCCATCGAATACATGTTGATGCCGCTCATCAGAATGGTCATGAGCGCGAAGCTGACGGCGGAAAGAGCGCTGGCCCCCTGTCCATAGCGAAGCTGAAGGTAGCCGGGCACGGAATGCGTTTTGGAGATGTAGTAGAAGGGCATCATCACGATGCCCAGAAAGAGCATCGCTGGAATGGCGCCGATCCAATACCAGTGCGTCGCCAGGATTCCATACTGGTAGGCCGAGCCGGCCCAGCCCATGAGTTCGAGCGATCCCAGATTGGCCGAGACGAAACTCAATCCCGCAATCCAGGAGGTCATCTCCCGCCCTGCCAGGAAGAAATCCTGGCCGGTGTTCGACGTCCCCTTCAGGTAAAAGCCGATGTAGACGACCATCGCGAAGTAGATTGCGATGACCAGAATGTCGATGGAGTTCAGCCGCGCAAGCCGCTGGCCGCCGGCGGCGAATGCGGCCAGTCCGGGATGCGCGGAGAGCGAAAGCAACAGAGCGTGAGTCATAAGCGGTCGGGCAGGGACGGAAAGGGCTGGTGCGGGATGAACCCGCGGAATGCGGTTGGCGGCTGGCCCGCAGGGATACCCCCGTGGGAGATAGCCCGGCGCTTGCTAGCGTTGCCCATACGTGGCGCCGGCTCCATGTTTGCGGCGATAGTGCCGGTTGAGCAAGGCGTTGGAGATCGGCGGGCACTCCGGCCGCAGCGTTGTGGTGAAGTATGCCAGGCGGGCCACCGCTTCCAGCACCACCGCGTGGTAGGCGGCCTCCATCGGCGACCGGCCCCAGCAGAAGGGAGCATGGCCGGCGACCAGAACACCCGGCGTGGCCTCGGGATCGAGGCTGCGAAAGCGCCGGACGATGGCGGCCCCGGTGTGGAGCACGTAGTCCCCTTCGATCTCCTCGGCCGTCAACTCCTCGGTGACCGGCACGGGCCCGTGAGAATAATCCGCATGCGTGGTGCCCAGCGGGGGAATCTCGCGGCCGGACTGGGCCCAGGCGGTCGCGTGCTCCGAATGCGTATGCACCACCCCTCCAATGGAGGGAAACTCACGGTAAAGCAGGAGATGCGTGGCCAGATCGGAGGACGGGCGAAGGCTGCCCGCCTGCACATTGCCGTCCAGATCCGTAACCGCCATATCGGCCGCAGTCAACGTCTCGTAAGGCGCGCCGCTAGGCTTGATGACCACCAATCCCCGGTCGCGGTCGATTCCGCTGGCGTTGCCGAAGGTGTAAAGCACAAGGCCGCGGCGAACCAGCTCCAGGTTCGCCTCCAGCACTTGCTCTCGCAGCTTCGTCAAGGATGCATTCACCGAGGGTGCGTTCATCCGGCGGTCCGCCCCGCCGCAAACGGTCCAAGCCCTTCACCTTATGAGAAGGGGATCGGGGTGTCAAGCGAACGGCCTTGCAGGTAGCGCCTTGCATAGCACAGAGCGCGACAGGCGCAGCGGCTGCGTTCTATGCGCGGCGGGCGCCCGCGCCGTACTTGACAGGAAAATTCCCCGATGCAATTCTCCTTGTTGGTTTCCCGGGTTGGCATCCCGGGTCGGCTTCCGGGGTTGGTCTCCCGCGAGCGCCTACCGGGAGGCCTGAAGGAGGAGCGTGGCCACGCAATCCCGGCGCGATTTTCTAGCGGCTGCTCTCCTCGCCGCGCCCAGTCTGCTTCCCGCGAGCGCCGGCGCGATGGCCGCCCCGCTTCGCTCCCGCTTGGCCGTTGAGATCTACATCTGGGTAGAGCTGCTGGCCCGTCAACACCGCTCGCTGAGCGACGGCATGCCGGAGATATTTTCCACGGCCAAGGCTGCGGGATTCCGGAATATCGAGCTGAACAACGACTTCTTCGCGCCCTCCCTCGCCGGCCGCACGCTCTCGCTGCTGCGCAAGAACGGCCTCAAGGCCCCTTCGGTTTACGTGGGGGGCGCGATGCACGAGGCGGCCGCCGGCGCGCAGACCTCCCAGCAGGCGCTCAGCGTCTTCACCGCCGCCAGGAAGGCGGGCTGCCAGGCCATCGTTTGCGATCCCTCGCCCAAGCCCGACGGCGAAAAGACCGATCAGGAGCTTGCGACGCAGGTCAAGCTGGTCAATCGGCTCGGGCGAGATCTGGCGGCGCAGGGAGGCGCATTGCGCTTTCACAACCATAAGGTCGAGCTGAAGTCCAACGGCAGAGAATGGCGCTTTATGCTGGACAACACCGATCCCAAGTATGTTTCGGTCTGCCTCGACATCGACTGGGTGAATCAGGCCGGCGCCGATCCCATGAGTCTGCTTCAGGAGGCCGGATCCAGGGTGACGGAGATTCACATCCGGAGTTCGCGTAACCTGGTCTGGCAGGAATCGGTGGCGGGCGGCGGCGACGTCGATTACGGCCCCATCGCGGCGTATCTGAAACGAGGGCGGATGGAGCCCTTGATCGTGGTGGAGCTGGCCTACGCCGACAAAACCACGGTGACTCGCCCGCTTGAAGAGGATTTGCGGCTCAGCCGGGAGTTCGCCGAGCAGACCTTCGACCTGAAGCACTCCTGAGAGCGATCCCGCCCACTGCGGAAAACGCCCGCATGGCCGGCCGCAGCCGGATGCGGCGGACGGAGCGCCGAGACCTTTCATGCAGGAACAATCGACAGGCCGGAGCGATCGATGAGCGACGTCCACCTCGTCTATTCTCCGCCGCGCCCATCCAGAAAGGACTTTCGCATCGGCATTCTGGGCGGCGGGTTCATCGTCGACGAATGCCATCTGGTCAGCTACCGGAAGGCCGGATTGAATCCCGTGGCCATCGCCTCCCGAAGCGTGGAAAAGGCGGCCGGGGTTGCGCACCGGCATGCGATTCCCCAGGTCCGGGCGAGCTACGACGAGCTGCTGGACGATCCCTCCATCGAAGTTCTGGACATCGCCGTGCCTCCCCAGCATCAGCCGCAATGGATCCACGCGGCCTGTGCGCGGGGCACGGTGAAAGGCATTCTGGCTCAGAAGCCGCTGGCCCTCGGCTACGCGCAGGCGGCGGAGGCGGTGCGGGCCTGCGAACAGGCGGGCATCGCGCTGGCGGTGAACCAGAATATGCGCTACGACCCATCGGTGTACGCCGCCAAGGGCCTGCTCCAGGCGGGCGCGCTGGGAGCGCCGGTCTTCGCCACCCTCGATATGCGGGCCATCCCTCACTGGCAGCCGTGGCAGGATGGAACCGGATCCGCCTCCCTTTGGATCATGTCGATTCATCACCTGGATTGCATGCGATATTGGTTTGGAGATCCGGATCGCGTTTTTTGCAGCACGCGCTCCGATCCCCGCACCCGATTCCCGCACAGCGACGGAATCTGCACAACGATTCTCGAATACGACGAGGGGCTTCGCTCCGTGGTCATCGACGATGTATGGACCGGGCCGGCGCGGGAGGGATGCCCGGGCGATATTCGCATCGACTGGCGCATCGAGGGGCTCGACGGCGTGGCCATGGGCGAGATCGGCTGGTGCCGGGAGCCCTACACCACTCCCTCCACCTTGCGCTACGCGCGCAAGGGCGATGCGCAGTTCCATCGCTTCCTCCCCGCCGAGAGCTGGTTTCCAGACGCCTTCTCCGGGACCATGAACCAGTTGCTCATCGCCCTGGAATCCGGCGAGGAGCCGGCGATCGGCGGCCGCGACAACCTGCGAACGATCGCCCTGGTCGAGGCCGCGGCCTTGAGCGCGGCGGAGCGCAGGATGGTCGCTCCTTCGGAAATCCCTTGCTTGAACTCGGCGGAGGCTCAACCATGAAACTCGGCATCATCAACAGCGCCTTTCATCAAGCCGGCGTAGACACCGTTGCCGGACTGGAGCATATCGCCCGGATCGGATTCGATTCCGTGGACCTCTTCACCGAGGCCCTGACCATCACCGCCGCGGAAAAGCGCGCAATCGCCGGCGCCTGCGAACGCCACAATCTTCCCGTGGTCTCGCTGCCCGTGGTGGCCACCGGGCTCATCGACTTCAACGACCCCGTGCGCGAGTTCCATCTCGCCCGCTGCAAACGCTTCCTGGATCTTGCGGCGGAGTTTCGGGCCTCCAATATTCTGCTGGTTCTGGGCGAATATTTATGGCAGCGGGAGGTCATCCCCGCCGAGCTTCAATGGGGCTGGGCGATCGAGACCTGCCGGATCCTGGGCGACTATGCCGGCGGGAAGAACCTGGACATCGCACTCGAACTCGAGCCTTTCCGGCTCAGCCTGCTCCACAACGTCGATGCGATGGCCCGTTTTCTGGAGGAGTGCGCCCATCCCCGGGTGCAGGCGAATATCGACATCAGCCACCTGGTTCTCGCCGACTGCGGGCCCGATCTGCTGCCGCGGCTCAAAGGCCGGGCCATCCATGTTCATATCAGCGACTGTGACGGAAAGGTGCATGGGGATCTGCCGCCGGGGAGGGGCATCGTAAAGTTCTCGCCCTATCTGCAGGCGGTGAAGGATCTGGGGATCGAGGGAGCGGTCTCCATCGAGCTGGAATATTCGCCCGATCCGGCCCGCATCGTCGAATGGGTGGAAGAAGCCTATCGGGAGACGGACCGGCTGATGCGCCTGAACGGCCTGCGCGGTTGAGGGCTGCGGCGGGACGTCAAACCGGACCCGCCAGGTAGCCCCGGGCGCCGGGAACGGCGAAAGGCCTGCAATTCATCGTTTTCTCTGCTGCTGCTGCATCTGCTGGAGCTGCAACAGCGGCGTGGCGGGCATCGGCGGCTCCTGCGCTCGCTCCACCAGCACCGACCAGTCCTCGGGGACGGGCATATCGCGGTCCAGAGGCGGCAGTTCGGCATACCTGGACACCTTTACGGCGACATACAATTCGCTTTCCGTCCTGCCGCGATACACGCCACGGGTTGGCGGCACGTCGGCGTAGTCGCGGCCCAGGGCGGTGCGCACATAGCGGTGGTGCGCCAGCCGGTTGGCTGTGGGATCGAAGCCCACCCAGCCCAACTGCGGCAGAAACGCCTCCACCCAGGCGTGCGTCGCGCCGTCCGGCGCCGGGGAGGGCTTTGGCTTTGTCGCTTCTTCGGATTCCTCCGCTTCCTGATAGAGGTATCCGCTGACATACCGGCAGGGAATGCCGACGTGCCGGACCAGCGCCAGCATGATATGGGCGAAGTCCTGGCAGACCCCCTGGCGGGCGGTGATGGCGTCGTCAATGGGCGAGTTGACGTGCGTGCTGCGCGGCGCATACGCGATCCAGTCATGCAGGGATGCATTGATCTGGCGGAGAAGCATAAGAGGGTCGTCGCGCCGGCGCACTTCAAGCCGGCGCGCCAGATCCAGGAGGGCCGGCGTAGGGCGGGCGAATTCGCTGGGCAGCAGCATCTCGGAATAATCGCCCTCGGCCACCAGCGCGTCCAGATGCCGCCAGGCGTCGGGCGCGAGAAAGTGGGGAATCTCGCCCAGCTCCTGCTGCTCCACCAGCGCCTCGGCGACGATCACCAGCTGCGAATGCTCTCCCGGAATGTCGAAGTGATGGACATTGTTGCCCAGATGGTCGCGGTAGGAAAAGACCCGGCAGCGCGGGCTGACCGAGAGGGAAAACTTGAGGCAGAGCTGATTGCTGTCGCTGCGCGGGTGCATGCGCGCCTCCATCGCCGTCTCTTTGACCGGGCGCGCATAGACGAACTTGGTCAGATGCCGCACAAGATAAATCTCCATCGTCTGTCGAGCCTCCCCGTCCGCGGCGAAATCCGGTGAAGCCGGAGGGGCGCGGATCCGCGTCCCCCGCACGCCGCCGCCGCGCCCCTAGTCCATGGCCAGCGCGGCTTCCACCGAGTACTGGATATAAAACCGGTAGATCAGTTCGTGGATGCGCCGGCATTGCTGGAGAATGCCGTGTAGATACGCGGCGGTATCCCGGGCCAGCACCTCGTCGATTTCCGCGAAGCGGAGGCTGCTCTGCAACTTGCCGGCTACCCGCGCCAGCTCCTCGGCGGGCCGCCCGCCGCTGCCCTGCTGCACCGCGGCCAGCGCCCCGTGCAGGCAATCGACGGAGTAGCGCAGGGAATGCGGGAACTCCGGATTGAACAGAAGAAATTCGAGAATGCGGTCGGCCGTGAGATCGGCGGTGTAGGCCTTGCAATAGGCCTCAAAACCGGTGCAGCTTCGCAGCAGTCCGACACCCTCATGGTACTGCCCGCCATCGCCGGCCTGCAACAATCCGCTGCGATAGATATCGAGAAGATTCGCGGTAGCCGCGGAGCGCTCCAGATAGCGTCCGATCTGGATGAATTGCCACCCCAGCCCGTGGCTCATGGTAGTGTCGG
>JAJYZK010000113.1 GCA_021799945.1 Acidobacteriota bacterium | reverse complement strand
TTCCAATCCGGAGCCCGGGCCGGCGCGGCGGAGGGAATCATCAGAAAAGCTCCGCGATGCCGGCCGCTTCGAGCGGGTGCGGCGTATACGGCCCGGGTTTTTCGGCGCACAGCCGCGTTCGCGGAAAAATCTTGTCCGGGTTGGCGATGCCCTGCGGATCGAATGCGCAGCGCACCAACTGCATGGTGGCCAGGTCCGGTTCGGAATACATGTACCCGAGAGCCTCCTGCTTCTCCTTGCCCACCCCATGCTCGCCGGTGATGGAGCCGCCGCGATCGACGCACAGGCGCAGGATGCGGTAGGAAAGCTCCAGCGCCATGTCTTCCTGGCCCGGAACGGCGCCGTCATACAGCACCAGGGGATGCAGGTTGCCGTCCCCGGCATGGAAAACGTTGGCCACGCGAAGACCGGCGGCGGCGGCCATCCGTTCAATCTCGGCGAGCACCTCCGAAAGCGCGGTGCGCGGAATCACGCCGTCCTGCACGATATAGTTCGGCGAGATGCGCCCTACGGCGGCAAAGGCGGCTTTGCGTCCCTTCCACATCAGGGCCCGCTCCTGCTCGGAATGCGCCAGGCGAGTCTCCCAGGCGCCGTTGCGGCGGCAGAGCGCCTGCACCTCGCCCATCCGGGTCTCCACCTCGGTCCGCGGGCCATCCAACTCCACCAGCAGCAGACCGGCGCAGACCGGATAGTGCGCATGCACGGCGGCCTCCGCCGCCTGAATGGCGAGCGCATCCATGATCTCCAGCGCGGCAGGCAGGATGCGGGCGGCGATGATATCGCTTACCGTCTGGCCGGCCGCCTGGATGGAATCGAAGGCGGCGAGCAGGGTTTGCACGGCCTCCGGCCGGCGAAGGATGCGCAGCGCGATCTTCGTTGCGATTCCCAGCGTCCCCTCCGAACCGACGAAGACGCCCGCAAGATCGTAACCGGGAGGGTCCGGGGCGCGCGAGCCGAGGTGGACCAGCTCGCCGTCCGGCGTCACCACTTCCATCTCCAGAGCGTGGGTCACCGTAAATCCGTATTTCAGGCAGTGCGCTCCGCCCGCATTTTCCGCCACATTGCCGCCGATGGTGCAGACGGACTGCGACGACGGATCGGGTGCGTAAAAATATCCCTGCCCGGCGACCCGTTGCGTCACATGCGAGTTGATGACGCCGGGCTCGACGACGACCAGCCGATTGACGAAATCCACCTCCAGGATGCGATTCATGCGAGCCAGGCTGATCACCACCCCGCCGGCGGCGGGCAGGGCGCCTCCGCTCAACCCCGTGCCGGCGCCCCGGCCGACGAATGGAATTCCATGCCGGGCGCAAACGCGAATCGCGGCCTGTACCTGTTCGCTGTTTTCCGGGAGCAGCACCGCTTCGGGCAGCACCCGGAAGTTGGTGAGACCGTCGCACTCGTAGGTCTGCAACCGATTCCGGCCGGTGATCAGACCGCCTGCGCCCACCGCAGCGCGGAACTCGGCGATTTGGCTGGGGCTCAACACGCTGCCATTCAGCTTACGCCAGCCGCCGTTTCCGCCGCGAATGTAGAATGTCAGATTCGTCAGTCCTGGGGCCGGGGCCCTTCCGCAGCCGCGATGCCGAAGCAGGGCGCGGATCGACGCGGAAAGGTCGAGGCCGCCGCCCGGGCGGAAACCGGCGGGAAATGAAAGTCATGTAGGATGGCCATCCGGGCATGAAGGCGATCTGGGAACAGCACTACTACATCTGGGGGCAGGGGCTGGCGGTCTCCACCCTCGTCGCCGCGGCGCCCACGGCGGCGCTGCTGTACCTGCTGGCGGCCAGGCGAAAACCGGCCTGGGCTGCGGGCCTGGCCGGCCTCGGCGCATCGCTGGCGGTGGCCGTCGCCGGATACGGCATGCCGGTGAAGCTCAGTCTCAGTGCGGCCGCATATGGAGGCGCCTTCGGGCTGTTCCCGATCTCCTGGATTGTTTTCTGGGCCATCGTTCTCTACAACGTGACTGTGGTGACCGGCCGGTTCGCGGCATTGAAGGAGTCGCTGGGGTCGATGACTCTCGACCTGCGGCTGCAGGCTATCCTGATCGCCTTCGGTCTCGGCGCCTTTCTGGAGGGCGCCTCCGGTTTCGGCACCCCCATCGCCGTGGCGGGCGCCATGATGGCGGGGTTGGGGTTTTCACCGTTTTACGCCGCCGCCCTTTGTCTGCTGGCGAACACGGCGCCGGTCGCCTTCGGCGCAATCGGCGTGCCGATCGTCACCTTGGCCGGCGTCACCGGGCTTCCTCTGGATAAGTTGAGCGGCGCCGTCGGGCTGCTTTGCGCGCCGATCGCCCTGATTCTGCCCGGGTATCTCATCGCCACCATGGGCGGCGTGGCCTCCGCGGTGGAGGTGTGGCCGGCGCTGGCCGTGGCCGGGCTCTCCTTCGCCAGCGTGCAGTACCTCGTTTCCAACTTTGTCAGCGTTCAGCTCACCGCGATCCTCAGCGCCATCTCTGCCCTGGGGGCCCTGATCGCGCTGCTGCGCGTCTGGCGGCCGCAAACGAAGGCGTTACAGGCAAGCCGCTCCGCGCGGGCAAGGCCCGGACCTTTCGACCGCATCAATTCCCCGCCGGCGCCGGACGCCACCGTCTATCGCCGGCGCGAAGCGCTGGCCGGATGGATGCCCTACGGTCTTCTGGTGATCCTCGTTCTGCTCTGGGGACTGAAGCGGGTGCAGTCCATCCTGGATGTGGCCACCTTCCGCCTTCCCTGGCCGGGGCTGCACAATCTGATTCTCCGCATGCCTCCGGTCTTGCCCGCCGCATCGCCTTATCCGGCGGTCTTCACCTTGAATCTGTTGTCCGCCGGGGGCTCCTCCTGCATGATCGCCGGCATTCTGGCCGCGCTCTTGCTGAAAATGCCTCTGCGCGATTTCGCCGGAGTCCTGCGCGCCACCGCGCGGCAACTGGCGCTGCCCATCCTGACCATCGCCGCCGTCCTTGCGATGGCCTTTGTCATGAACTATTCCGGCGCAACCGGAACTCTGGGCCTGGCTTGTTCCCGAACCGGCGCGGCCTTTCCCTTCTTCAGCCCGTTTCTGGGCTGGTTCGGCGTTCTGCTGACCGGCTCGGATACCTCATCCAATGCGCTCTTCGGGGCGCTGCAGTCGATCACCGCGGGCCGTCTCGGGGTCAGCCGGATCCTGATCGCCGCCGCCAATTCCTCAGGCGGAGTCATGGGCAAGATGGTCAGCATCCAATCGATTGCGGTTGCGGCGGCGGCCACCGGACTCACCGTGCGGCAACAGTCGGAACTGCTGCGCTTCACACTGAAGCACAGCCTGATTCTGGTTCTGCTGGTCGGGCTGGAGGTGGTGGCGATCGCTTACTGGTTCCGGATCGTCTGAGAGCCTGATGAAAAACGCGCCGAAGCCCCGAGCGAGGCGCCAGATTCTGTATCCCGGCGAGTCGCCGTCCACAAATGGTGGGGCTTCGCCCCTCCGCAAATCTGTTTTTCAACAAGCTCCCGAGCGCCGCGTCCCGAATCGCCCGAGCGCGACGTCCGCCAAGGCTATGATGCAATCATCTCCCGCCAGCAACGGGAGGCTACCGCCCTTCGGGAGGACGAAATGGATGCCGCGCCGCACTCGCAATCTCTCAGCCGAAACAGGCACCTGACCCGCTGGGTCGAGAAAATGGCGGAGCTGACCCAGCCCGCGTCCATCCACTGGGTAGACGGCAGTCAGGCCGAGTATGACCGCCTTTGCGATCTGCTGGTGGAGACCGGAACATTCCAGCGTCTCAACCCCGACCTCTGGCCCGGCTGCTTCTATGCCCGCTCCGCGCCCCACGATGTAGCCCGCGTGGAAGATCGCACCTTCATCTGCTCCCTATCCAAAGACAATGCGGGACCGACCAACAACTGGGAAGACCCATTCCTCATGCGCAGAAAGCTGAAGCTGCTCTTTCGCGGCTGCATGCGCGGGCGCACCCTGTACGTTCTGCCGTTCTCGATGGGCCCGGTCGGATCGCCGATGTCTCAGATCGGGGTACAACTCACGGACTCCGCGTATGCCGTCGTCAATATGCGCATCATGGCTCGCGTCGGCCTCCCGGTATTCGCCGAAATCGACAAAGACGAGAAGCGGGTGGTGCCCTGCATGCATTCGGTCGGCGCGCCGCTGGCCCCTGGGGAAACGGACTCGCCTTGGCCCTGCAACGACGAGAAGTACATCGTGCATTTTCCCGAGACTCGCGAGATCTGGTCGTATGGCTCGGGATACGGCGGCAACGCGCTGCTCGGCAAAAAGTGTTTTGCGCTCCGCATCGCCTCCAACATCGCCCGCGACGAGGGCTGGATGGCCGAGCACATGCTGATTCTCGGCATTGAATCTCCACCTGCCGCCAACGGCAAAACAGAAAAGACCTATGTGGCGGCAGCTTTCCCTTCGTCCTGCGGAAAAACGAATCTCGCGATGCTGGTTCCTCCGGCCGGATTTGAGGGCTGGAAGGTCCGCACCGTGGGCGACGACATTGCGTGGATAAGGCCGGACTCCAGCGGGCAGCTCCGCGCCATAAATCCGGAGACCGGCTTCTTTGGCGTAGCCCCCGGCACCTCCGCGAAAACGAATCCGGTAGCCATGGCTACTCTGGCCCGCAACACCATCTTCACCAACGTCGCGCTGACCCCCAACGGCGGCGTGTGGTGGGAGGGCATGACGGAGAAGCCTCCGCGCGAGTGCCTGGACTGGCGCGGAGAGCGGTGGACTCCGCAGATCGGGAGGAGCAAAGGCGCAACGGCGGCCCATCCCAACGGCCGCTTCACCGCCCCCGCCGCACAGTGCCCCACCATCGACCCGGGGTGGGAGTCGCCGGAGGGAGTTCCCATCTCCGCCATCATCTTCGGCGGCCGCCGGGCCTCGACTGTCCCGCTCATCTATCAGGCATTCAACTGGTCGGGAGGCGTGTATGCCGGGGCGACGATGGGCTCGGAAACCACAGCGGCCGCGGCCGGAGTGACCGGCGCTGTCCGCCGCGATCCCATGGCGATGCTGCCGTTCTGCGGCTACCACATGGGCGACTACTTCCGGCACTGGATCAAAATGCAGCGCTCTCTATCCGTCACGCCGCGCGTCTTCCACGTCAACTGGTTCCGCAAAGACGCAAAGGGCAACTACCTGTGGCCGGGGTATCGGGAGAATATGCGCGTGCTGAAGTGGATCGTCGATCGCGTGCGCGGCCGCGCCCAGGGCAAGGAAACGCCCATCGGCTGGACCCCGCATTACAACGACATCCACTGGAACGGCATCGATTTTTCCCGTGCGTCCTTCGATGCGCTACAGGCGGTGGATCGCGTCGATTGGAAGCGAGAAGTGATGGACCATGAAGAATTCTTTCTACGCGTTCATGAACATCTTCCGCCGGAGATGATCTATGAGCGGGAGCTGCTGATCTGCCGGCTGTGAGCGCAGTCCCAGCGCGATCAGGGCCCGCCGTCAGGGACCGCGCCCAATGTCGGTGAAAAAGGCCGCATCTCAGGCCTGGTGGTGCGGGTGAATCACCGAGGAAATGGAGGCCGGCGTAAACGGCCCTTTTGGGGAATGGAGATGCGTCGGCGCGGCGTGATCCTGTTCCCCCGCCGGGGCGCTGCTCTCCAAGGCCATTCCAGTGCAGATGAGCCCGCAGTTCTGCTCGATCAGGGATCTTACTTTCAGGCTGTGCTCGCCGGCATCGACGAGCACGAGCGCGCCCTTGGGACCGACCTCCTCGTCCAGCAGCCAGATTCGGTCCTCGGCGACTCCGAAGGAAGTCAAGGCCTCGGCCAAGTCCACTTCCGTGCAGAGCGCCGCCTGGTGCTGTCCCGCTTTGTCGTCGCTGGTCAGGCCCAAGCGATGGCGATGCGCGTCATTCTCGACGGCATGCCGCAGCCGCCACATCCACGTGTGTTCCGCCTTGGCCAGCGGCCCCTGGAGCGGCAGAGAATTTTCTCCGCCACGCTGCGCCTGCTTTCCTTCGCGGGACAAGGCGACCGCGATCCGTTCGGGGCGGATGCCGAAGTTATGCAGATCGGCGACCGCATCGCGGACCGCGGCTTGGTCTGTAAACAGGCCGACAACGAAACGGGATGTGGGAGGACCGACTTTCTCCGAGTCACCCTGCATGATCGCACCTCCAATTGTTAATGAGCAGTTTAGGTTGCCGGCGTCGCGCAACGCCGCCGTTCCCGGCGCGCGGTTGCTGATTCGCCGTTGCGGAATCTAGGATTGTCCGCATGCCCGTCAGGACGCCATCCCAGCCCCCGCCCGTTCACTTGGCCGTTGACCTGGCCGCCAGCCAGGACGAATTCCAGTCGCAGCGGCGCAACGGCAGATATTGCAACCCCGGCGCGCCGCCGCAGGAGTTTAGAAAATTTCTCCAGTGGATCGCCCATCGCGATCTGGGGCCCTGGCGCCCCTTCAACGAATCCGGCGTAGACCCCCGGCCGGGGCCGCCGGTTCGGATCCAAGGAGAAGCCCTCCGGCTCAGCTTTATCAATCACGCCACCACTCTCATACAGACGGCCGGCTGCAACCTTCTGACGGATCCCATCTGGTCGGAGCGGGCCAGCCCTGTGTCCTGGGCGGGACCCCGGCGGCGCCGAAGCCCGGGCATTCCCTTCGAGCAACTGCCTCCTGTGGATGCCGTCCTGATCAGCCATAGCCATTACGACCATCTGGATACAGCCACGCTGCGCCGTCTTTTGCGGCGCGGAGCGAGCGCCGGCGGGCTGCGGGGCGGACCAGCCGTCTTCTGTCCCGCGGGCCTGGGCCGGCTGCTGTCCCGGCTGGGCTTCCGCGAAGTGTACGAGCTGGATTGGGGCCAACATCTCGATTGGCGGAATCTTACGCTTCACTGCGTCCCGGCGCAGCATTTTTCCGCGCGCACTCCCTTCGATCGCAATCGCACGCTCTGGTGCGGCTGGGTGGCGGAATGCCCGTCCGGCGCTATCTACTTTGCCGGCGACACTGGATTCGGTGGGCATTTCGCCGCCATCGCCCGGCGCTTTCCGCGGCTCCGGCTGGCGCTTCTGCCCATCGGCGCCTACCGCCCGGAATGGTTCATGGGACCCATCCATATGACGCCCGAGCAGGCCCTGGAAGCGCAGGCGATCCTCGGGGCGCGGAGGGCGGTCGCCATCCACTGGGGCACGTTTCCTCTGGCCGACGACGGGGAACAGGAGCCGGTGGAACGGCTGCGGCGAGCCCTTGCTTCCCAGCCCCCGGAGCGCCTTGCATACCCGTTCCACATCCTGGAAAACGGCGAATCTCTGGAGTTGGCGGGCAAAGACTGACGGCAGGAAATGACCGCGTTGGCCAACCACGCGCGGCTGGCCATTCCTGCGACAACGCACGGAGCGAGGGGTTCGGCGCAATTTGCAGAACCGCGTTGTCGAAACGGCTGTCGAGGGGAAGCCAAAGTCTCAGATAGGACCGGCCCTTCACTTCATCTCGCGGCGGAAATTGTAACTGTGATTGTAATATTTATTGCAATCGGATTCGCAGCCCAGAGATTTTCTGAATTTCCGGCCGTTTTCCCCGCCCTATGGGCGCCGGTTCACGGCTGGCTGTGGCCCGCTCCCTGCGGCCCTTTTCATGTTCCTGAGGGGGTTACATCTCTCCAAAATGTCTCATCCGCATAGGCCCTTCCGGCGTGAAGGGCATGCAGGAATCTGGCGGGCGGTGAGGGACTCGAACCCCCGACTTCCTGCTTGTAAGGCAGGCGCTCTAACCGGCTGAGCGAACCGCCCCCGGAGAGTGTTGCGCAGAGCGTGATGGCGTCACGCTGCGCCGGGCCGCGGCCGCGCTGCGCGCACCGCCCCGGCGCTGCTTCCTCGCCGCCCTTTTCCCGTCGCCGCGAAGGATATAATTTCAGCGCATCAGCGCCGGGAGGCGACAGGATGGGCCAGGCGGATACAAGACGACGCAGCCGCTGCGCGCTCCTGAGTGTGCCGGTTGTGAACGTCGCCCTATCCGTCATCCTGCTGCTAACTTTCCAGGCCGCTTCCGGTCAGGCCATAAAGAATGCGGCGGCAAAGAAAAAGATCCTTGTCAGCGGGCTGGACGAATCCTCCATTGCCGCACTCCAGAGGTCGGCGCCCGCAAACGTTCGCATTCTCGCCACCTCGCCGGATCGCATCTTCGCTGAAATCGGCGATGCAGACGCCCTGATCAGTCCGCAACTGACTGGCGATCAGCTTCGCGCCGCCAGGCAATTGAAATGGGTGCAGATATTGAACGCCGGGGTGGAAGGGACCGCGCCTCTTCTCAATGGCTCCGCCATCATCCTCACCAACCTGAAGATCGTCCTCGGGCCAGAAGTCGCGGACCACGCGATGGCCCTTCTGCTCGCGCTCACGCGCTGTCTCTATGAAACCATTCCGGCCCAGGCCAAGCGCGAGTCTCCCAGCGGCGTTGGCCCCCTCGTCGAATTGCGCGGCAAGACAGCGGTGATTGTCGGCCTCGGCGGGGTTGGAGAGGAGATCGCCGAGCGCGCCCAAGCCTTCGGAATGAAGATCATCGGCGTAGATCCCCAGGCGGCTCCGCCGCCGCAGATCGTCAAGCCCGACCAGATCGATCGGGTGCTTCCGTTGGCGGATGTGGTCTTTGTCTCGGCGCCGGAAACGGCGGCGACCAGAGGAATGATCGGGCCTGCCCAGTTCCAGGAAATGAAGCCGGGAGCCTATTTCATCGCCGTCTCGCGGGGCGCCCTCTATTCAACGGACGCCCTGGTGAAGGCGCTCGCCTCCAAGCGGCTGGC
>JAJYZK010000112.1 GCA_021799945.1 Acidobacteriota bacterium | reverse complement strand
CTTCCGCCAAAGCCAATGGATCGTGATGGCGGCGGTCAATCTGGTATTTTTTCTCTATCTCGTGCGTCCCGAGGTGCAGCAGAGGCTCAAGCGCAGCGGGGACCGCTAAGAGCGTGAATGGAGCCAGAGCGATGAACGCCTCCATGGACCTTGTCCAGATCGAACCCAGCTCCCGGCCGGCGACTCCCAAACCGGCATGGCTGAAGGCCCGCGCCCCGTCCGGCGACAATTATCACGCGTTGAAGAAGCTGGCCCGCTCGCTCCATCTGCACACCGTCTGCGAATCGGCGCAGTGCCCGAACATCGGCGAGTGCTGGAGCCATCGCACCGCCACGTTCATGATGCTGGGAAACACCTGCACCCGCCGCTGCGGCTTCTGCGCCGTTCCCAAGGGGCGCCCGGAGGCGATCGATCCCGACGAACCGCGCAGGGTGGCCGAAGCGGTAGCCCGACTCGGCCTGAAGCACGCCGTCGTCACCAGCGTGAATCGCGACGACGACATTCTCGGCGGCGCCCGGGCCTTCGCCTCGGTGGTGGACGAGATTCGGCGCGCGGCGCCCGGCTGCCGGATCGAGGTTCTGATTCCGGATTTCCAGGGCGATGACGAGGCCATTCGTTTAGTCGTCGCCGCGCGTCCGGATATCCTGAACCACAACACGGAATCCGTGCCCCGGCTGTATCGGGCGGTGCGCTCCGGGGCGCGGTACGACCGGACGCTCGGGCTGCTGCGGCTGGCCAAGGAGATCGATTCCCGGCAGGTGACGAAATCGGGGGTGATGGTGGGGTTGGGCGAGGAGACGGGCGAACTGCTGGAAGTCTGCCGCGATCTGGCCGGCGCCGGCGTCGATGTGCTCACCATAGGGCAATATCTGCGTCCATCGAGGGATCACCTGCCGACGAAGCGCTACTACTCGCCGCAAGAGTTCGAATCCCTGCGGGACGAGGCTCTGAGGATGGGTTTCCGGCATGTGGAGTGCGGCCCCCTGGTTCGCTCGTCCTATCACGCGCACGAGCAGGCGGACTCGGCCGGCCTTCCGTTTCAATCCGGTTTGGCTCCCGGAAGTCCCTAGAAGCCGAAGGCGGAGGTAGAATTACCCCGCGCCCGGCATCGCGGAAGCCGCTGTCATGGTGAATCCGGCGCCGGAACTCTCCGTCGCAGCCGAAATTTCGGCCCAGGCCGATAGCCGGTTGCGCCGGCAAACGACTCAAGTTTGGCGCACCCATTTGGCATACCCAGGAAGAAAAATCGCAGGATCGGCAGCGCGCATGGATTGGATCAGCCGATAGATCGGGGAGAAATCATGGCCGTGTCGGCAATGGCGGCGATACCCGCCCTAAAAGAAACACACCAGCAGCTCAAAACCCGCATGGACAGAGCGGTTGAGGGCTTTCGTGCGAATCTGGCCTCGACCCGCACGGGACGCGCCTCGGTTCACATGCTCGACCAGGTTAAGGTTTCCTATTACGGCTCCGATTTGCCCCTGAACCAGGTTGCGCAGGTCACGGCTCCCGACCCCAACCTGATTCTGATTCAGCCGTGGGATTCGACGATCATCGGGGAGATTGAGAAGGCTCTCCGCGTCTCGGACCTCGGCTTCAACCCGCAGAATGACGGTCGCGTGGTACGGGTCCCGGTTCCCCCCATGACCGAGGAGCGCCGCCGCGAGGTGGTCCGGCAGCTCAATAAGGCGCTGGAAGATCATCGCACCGCGATCCGGGGCATCCGCCGGGACGGAAACGACCTGATTCGGAAGGCGGCAAAGGAAAAAAAGATCTCCGAAGATGAGGAAAAGCGGTCGCTGGAAGAGATTCAGAAGCTCACCGATGAGGAAATCCGGCGCATGGAAGAGATGAGCCGCAATAAGGAAAAAGAAGTGATGCAGGTCTGACCCGGCGTTGGGAGCGGGACGACCCACCGGCCATAAGTTTTCCGTCGGCTGACGTAACTTGCTTCGCCCCTTCGCCTTCTTCCGGTTCCTCCAGCCGCGGCGCCAGTTCCCCGGACAGGAGACGGGCGGCGAGAGGAAGCGAACCGCGGGACGGGAGAGAAAACCGGATTCGGCGCATTCGCCCTCGGAAGCCTCCTCCGAACAAAGCCGGGAGGGCAATCCCACCCCATGGCCCGGAATCCGCCTCGCGCGACCCGGCGCAATTCGGTCCGCAAAAGCGAACTCGTGGCGCGCGCAAATCCGTTCCGCTCCGATAGACTAAGACAGTTCTCCCAGTGAGTGCGCGACCGGCAATCCGGACAACCGCAATCCCCGCTCGTACAGGGAGCGCGGATTGCGCCGGCGGTACGGCCAGGTAAACCCGGGGTGAAGGACGGGCTTGTCCGTTCTCCATTCGCAGGGCGCCTGGATTTGCGGAGCGGAAAACCCAGCCGCGGGTTGGGGAGTACCCCTTCCGTCACATATAATCGGCTATTCCTAGCCATCGTTTCGACTTTCGCAGTGAGGGTGTGCTTATTTTTCGCGTAACCGCAGGGAGACATGACTCCCCGACACCAGAGAGCAAGCTTGCGCGGCGGCTTTTCCCCCGGGTGTGCAGTGTCTTGGCGTTTCTCCTCCTGTGCTCGTTTGGGCTGACCGCATGGGCCCAACAGGACATCGTCGACCAGATCCGGGTCATCGGCAACCGGCGCATTCCCCGGGAGACGATCCTGGCGAGACTCTTCACGCACCCCGGGGATCCCTACGATCCGGCGACGATCGAGCGCGACTTCAATTCGCTTTGGAACACCGGGTACTTCATCGATCTGAAGATCGAGCGGGAAGACAGTCCCAAGGGCATCATCCTGGACATCATCGTCCGCGAGAAACCGACCATCCGGGAGATCAACTACAAGGGACTGAATTCGGTCACCACCTCCGACGTTCTGGACCGGTTCAAAAAGGAGCATGTATCGCTCACCCAGGAGAGCCCCTACGATCCGGCCCATCTGGCGGCGGCCATCGACGTAATCCGGCAGCTCCTGGCGGAGCATGGGCACCAGTTCGCCACCGTCCGGCCGGAGGTCAAGACGATTCCCCCTTCTTCGGTCTCCATCGACTTCATCGTGAAAGAGGGCCCCACCGTCGACGTGGGCAACATCACCTTTACCGGCAACGCCAACGTGAGTTCCCGCGATCTGCGCGCGGCGATGAAGAATTTGAAGCCGATCGGCATTCCGCACTCGATTTTCCTGGAAAATCTCTTCGCCCGCACCTACGACGCCAGCAAGCTTGAAGAAGACACGGAACGAGTGCGCCGCGCCCTGCAGGATAAGGGCTACTTCCGCGCCGGCGTCGGCGATCCGGTGACCCGCATCCGCAACGAAGGCGGCTTGTCCTTCATCACCTTCCGCCCGCGCAAAGGCAAACGCATCGACATCCGCATCCCCATCGATGAGGGGGAACGGTATCGCCTGGGAGGCATCACCTTCACCGGCAATCACCGGGTCACCAACACCCAGGCGTTGCGGGCGCTATTCCCCGCGAAGGACGGCTCCTGGTTTAACGCCACCGCGATCCAAAAGGGCCTGGAAAATCTTCACAAGGCCTATGGGCAGCTTGGCTACATCAATTTCACAGCAGTGCCTACCCCCCGCGTGGACGACGCCAAGCACCTGGTGTACATCGACGTCGACATCGACGAGGAAAAGCCCTTCTACGTATCGCGCATCGAATTCCAGGGCAATACCATCACCCGCGACCGCGTAATCCGGCGCCAGCTCCTTCTGGAGGAAGGCCAGGTCTACAACAGCAATCTGTGGGAGCAGAGCCTGCTCCGGCTGAATCAGCTCGACTACTTCGATCCGCTGAAGGTGGATCAGGATTCCGAGCAGCATCAGGACACGGAAAACGGCACCGTGTCGCTGCTGCTCAAGGTGCATGAAAAGGGGAAGAATTCGATCGGGCTGAATGGTGGAGTCAGCGGATTAGCCGGCGCCTTCCTGGGCGTCAATTATCAGACCAACAACTTCCTCGGTCTGGGTGAAACGCTGAGCGTGCAGGGCAACGTCGGCAACCTCCAGCGCAATTTTCTGTTCGGCTTCAACGAGCCGTATCTGCGCAACCGGCCGATCAGCGTGGGCTTTCAGATCTATGACAATAAGTCCGATTACAACTGGGCCAAAAGCTACGAAACCATCACCGGACAGCCGACAAACCTCACGCAGGCCCAGCAGTCCCTGGAGCAGAACTACAACCAATCCAGCAAAGGTTTGAATGTCTCCGTGCAGTATCCGCTGCGCCGTTCATTCAAACGCGTGGGAATCACCTACGCCTGGAGCGACTCGACCATCATCGCCTTCAGTCAGGCCTCCGCCAACTTGTTTGAATCGCTGGAGTTCCGCAGCGGACAATTGCAGGGATCCAACGCGCTGGAGGGCATCTACACCAGCTCGGTCTCGCTCAGCTATCAGTACGACACGGTTGGACCCACAATCTTCCGCCCGCGCTTCGGCGAGGATCTTTCGATCGACCTGCAATTCGCCGGCATCTGGGGCAACGTTCGCTACTACAGTCCGGTGGTGCAATATAAACGGTTCGTTTCCGTGCGCGGCATTACGCCGGACCGCGATGGGAAGAACGTGATCGGATTCCGGGTTCAAGGCGCATTCATCCAAGGCGTTAGCGGCGACGTTGCGCCTCCCTTCAACCGCTTTTACGCCGGCGGCGAGAACGACCTGCGCGGCTTCGACGTGCGCGCGGCCACGCCCTACGCATTCATTCCCGTGCGCGGAAGCATCGCGCTCACCAATCCGGACGGAACTCCGGTTCCCATCAATCCTTTGAACTACACTCTGGGCAACGTTTCCATCCCGATTCCCATCTATCGCCCGGTGTCGATCGGCGGCGACACCCAGCTTACGACCAATGTCGATTACCGCATCCCGATGGGCGGTCCGGTGATGCTCGTGCTCTTCGACGACTTCGGGCTGGATCCCGCCATCCTCGGCGGGCAATTGAGACAGAGTCCCGAGGGTTCGGATCTGGTCAATTCGCCCCTCTATGGCTGCACCGCATACTTCAACGAGGCCTGCCAGGGCGGCCAGACCATCCAGTTTCCAAATGTGATTCATACCATTCCCCACACCAACTGGGCGCCTCGAATGTCGATCGGACCGGAGCTGGACGTGATGGTTCCGGTGGTCAACGCGCCCCTGCGGCTCTATTACGCCTATAACCCGCTGCGGGTGCTGGCCCAGGTGCCGGGAGAAAGCCTGATCACCCGGAGCATGTTCCCGGCCGGGGGCGCCGGCGATTTCACCTATGCCGAAGCTATCCAGGCCTACAACTCGCTGCTGCAGTTCCGGGAGCCCAGAAAGACCTTCCGGCTGACGGTGGGCACCACGTTCTAGGAGTTTGTTGAAAAACAGATTTGTGTTCGGGACAGATCCCATTCTTTGGGTAGCTCGATTGACAAGCACACATCCTGTTGCGCCCTGCTCGGTGCTTCGGCGCGTTTTTCGACAAACTCGTAGGCGCGGATTCGTTTGCCGGGAAGTGGGGCGCAGGATCCTGGCTGAAGGCTCCGCGCCAGCCGGAGGACGGCCTCCGGGAGACGGCTTCCGAGAGCCTTTGACGAGGAATTCGTGACGTGGAATGCGCCGACGTTCGCCAAGGCGCCATCGATGCTCCGGAAGCTGGCCAGAAAACGGGATCCCGCGCTTGGCTGCCGCCTTCAGTGCGCTCTTACCCGCGCTCATTTCCAGAATCCATTTCCAGAATCCATTTCCAGGATCCATTTCCAGGATCCATTTCCAGGATCCAAGGGAAAGTCGAAAGGCCGCGCATCGCCGCAGACCCGTTCCGCCACTCCCGTTTGACGCACCTTTCCGGTCAACCTATAATTCGCTTTGACCCTGTAATCCTCTCCATCCGAGTCCGATTGCCGGCAAAGAGCGCTTGATTGCCAACGGCGACCGTAACATTGGAAATGTGTTCGGGACAGACCGGGCGCCAGCGCCGTCGGCGCGTAAAGTGCGATGGTATTTCGGATTGAAAATTGAAGGAGTTCCGTATTTCGATGAAGCGTTTGCTGATACTGCGTTGCGCAGTCGTGCCGTTGATCGGCGCGGCTTCCCTCCTCCTCACCCTCCCGGCGTCGGCTCAGACTGCGGAGCCGCCCTCGGCCCCGGGCATAGCCGCCGAAGCCTCAGGGCCCGCAATTCCAGCCAAGGTCGGCGTGATCCTGTTCGAGCAGGCCGTTGCGCAAACCAATGAAGGGCAACGGGACTACGCGGCGCTCACCCAGAAGTATGCTCCGAAGCAGGCGCAGGTGAAGACCATGAGCGATGAACTCGATTCGCTCAAGAAGCAGTTGCAGGACGCCGGTTCGAGCTTGACCGACCAGGAGCGCAACAGCCGGATCAGAACCATCGATGAAAAGACCAAGCTCCTGCAGCGCACCGTGGAGGACGATCAGAACGACTTTAACGGCGCATTGAACGACATGCTGCAGCAGCTCGCGCAAAAGGTATACGTCAGCCTGGATGCGTATTGCAAGCAGAACGGGTATACCCTGATCATCGACGCCACAACCCAGCAGAACCAGTCTCCGATCGTCATCTGGCTGAATCAGTCCACCGACATCACCAAAGCTGTGATTGCGGCCTACAACGCCAAGTCCGGAGTTCTGCCTCCCGCGTCTCCCGCCCCGGCTGCCTCAACCTCGAGCCCGCGTACGACGCCAATCCGGACATCCGCTCCGCGTTGAGCCCACCGCCACTCTGTTAGGTTCGACTTCGGTCGGGCGCGCCCAGCGTGTGCGCCCGAAGCGAAAATGCTTCCTGCTCGTCCTGGAAATCGCATGGCGAACTCGGCAAGCGCGGCGAGCCCCGCAGGGAGTATCGAACTCAACCTGGGCGTCCTGCGGTTTCGTGCGATTAGAGCCCGCGCGCAATCGAATTGCGCCTTCCATTTTGGCGCCCGCGATCTGCCGGGCGCCCAGCGTCCGCCCTGTGGAAAAAACTGTGGAAGACTGCTCCGGCCATCGGACTGCATCGGCATTCTGCTCCATAACCGATGCGACGGCGGCGACCAATATCTCTACAACCCAATTACTTCTAGTGCTTTGGCGCGATTGTCGATCGCGCAGCCGCAATTGCCCCGTCAACGGAGCAAGCTGCGGGCCATCCGGTTCTTTCCACAATTGGCGTTACGGAGCGATGACTCCGCGCGGCTGACCGCGAACTCTGCGCTCACTCGCCGCCCACCTTCAGCACCGCCAGAAAGGCCTCCTGGGGAATGTCCACCTTGCCGATGCGCTTCATGCGCTTTTTGCCTTCCTTTTGCTTTTCCAGGAGCTTGCGTTTCCGGCTGATATCGCCGCCGTAGCATTTGGCCAATACGTTTTTGCGCAGCGCGGCGACCGTTTCCCGGGCGATCACCTTCGACCCAATCGCCGCCTGAATTGCAACTTCGAACATTTGCCGCGGAATCAGTTCGCGCATCTTCGACACCAGAGCCCGGCCCCGTTCGTAGGCGAAATCCCGATGGACGATAATCGAAAGGGCGTCCACCGGCTCGCCGGAGACCAGAATGTCCAGCTTCACCATGGGGGAGTTCCAGCGTCCGGCAAGCTCGTAATCGAGCGAGGCATACCCGCGGGAGACCGATTTGAGGCGGTCGTAGAAGTCGAGCACCACCTCGTTCAGCGGCAGCTCATAGGTCAGCAGCACCCGGGTGGGCGTGATGTATTCGAAATTCTTCTGCCGCCCGCGCTTCTCCTCCACCAGCTTGAAGATCCCCCCTACATACTCTTCATTGGTGAGGATGGTGGCGTCGATCACCGGCTCTTCGACCCTCTCGATCTCCACGGGGTTGGGCCAGCGCGATGGGTTATCGACTTCGACAACCGACCCGTCGGTCATCGTGATCGTGTATCGCACGCCGGGGGCCGTCGTGATCAGATCCAGGTCGAACTCCCGCTCAAGACGCTCCTGGATGATCTCCATGTGCAGCAGGCCCAAAAAGCCGCAGCGGAAGCCGAAGCCGAGGACTGCGGAACTCTCGGGCTCAAAGAAAAAGGAGGAATCGTTCAACCGGAGTTTTTCCAGCGCGTCGCGCAGCAGGGTGTGTTCATGGGAGTCGACCGTGTAAAGACCGGAGAAGACCATCGACTTGATCTCTTTGAACCCGGGCAGGGGAAGCTCCGCAGGCCGGCTGTCTTCGGTAACTGTATCGCCGATCTTGGTGTCCGCGACATTCTTGATGGTGGCTACGAAAAAGCCCACTTCTCCGGCCGACAACTCCTCGATCTCGATCGGTTTAGGGGTTAAAACCCCGAGCGACTCCACATCAAACACACGGCCGTTGGACATCAGCCGTATCCTGGTTCCCTTGCGCATGCGCCCGTTTACAATGCGGGCCAGCACGATGACGCCGCGGTAGGGGTCGAACCAGCAATCGAAGATCAGAGCCTGCAAAGGCGCATCCATGTCACCGCCAGGCGGCGGCAGGCGATGCACGACGGCCTCCAAAACCTCCGGAACGCCCACTCCGGTCTTCGCGCTGATGGGGAGGGCATCGGTCGCGTCAATCCCCACGGCGGACTCGATCATCTCCTGGGTGCGGGGAACATCGGCGCTGGGAAGGTCGATCTTGTTGATCACCGGGATGATCGCGAGGCCGTTGTTGATCGCCAGGTAGGCATTGGCCAGGGTCTGGGCCTCAACCCCCTGGGAGGCATCCACCACCAGGAGCGCGCCTTCGCAGGAGGCGAGGGACCGGGAGACCTCATAGGAAAAGTCGACATGCCCGGGAGTATCGAGCAGATTGAGCTGG
>JAJYZK010000111.1 GCA_021799945.1 Acidobacteriota bacterium | reverse complement strand
CGAGGTCGTATGGTCGAGCGAGCCGATGGGCCGGGTAAGCAGCTCGCCGGGGCTGGAGGGCGTGGAGATTGCGGGCATCGCCGGAGACCAGCAATCGGCTCTCTTCGGCCAGCTTTGCGTCGCCCCGGGCGACGCCAAAAATACCTATGGAACCGGCTGCTTCCTTCTGGAGCACATCGGCGAAGCCTTCACTCTTTCGCAGCATCGCCTGATCACCACCTTGGTTTGCAGCCCGCGAAGGCGGCTCGAATATGCGCTGGAAGGAAGCATCTTTGTGGGCGGCGCGGTGGTGCAGTGGCTGCGGGACAATTTGCGCCTGATCTCCCGTTCGGCCGATGTGGAGGCGCTGGCGGCCTCGGCGCCGGACTCCGGCGGCGTGGTATTCGTTCCCGCCTTCACCGGCCTCGGCGCGCCCCATTGGGATCCCTACGCCAGCGGGATGATCATCGGACTGCAGCGCAGCACCCGGGCCGGTCACATTGCCCGCGCCGCGGTGGAAAGCATCGCCTTCCAGGTCGCCGACGTGCTCCGGGCGATGGACCAGGATACCCGGCAACCCTTCCGCGAGCTCCGCGTAGACGGCGGGGCGGCTTCCAACGATGCGCTCATGCAGTTCCAGGCCGACCTGCTCCAGCTCCCCGTCCGCCGGCCGGCGGTGCTGGAAACCACCGCGCTCGGCGCGGCCTGCCTGGCCGGGTTGGCTGTCGGATACTGGAGCTGCGTCGAAGAGATCGCCGGCAGGCGCAGTCCGGACACCGTGTTTCGACCGAAGACCGGCGCGCAGGAGATGCAGCGCCGGCAGGCTCGCTGGCGGGAGGCGGTCCGCCGCGCCGCCGGATGGAACGGAGAGATGGCATGAATCGCCGCGATATGCTCGACCGCCTGCGGGCGGGATCGGGTCCGCAGGCCGGACCCTGGGATCTGATCGTGATCGGAGGAGGCGCCACCGGCGCCGGCGTGGCCGTCGATGCCGCCTCCAGAGGGCTTTCCACCCTGCTGCTGGAGCGCATGGACTTCGGCAAAGGAACCTCCAGCCGCAGCACCAAACTGGTGCACGGCGGGGTTCGCTACCTGGAGCAGGGCAACATCCCCCTGGTGATGGGGGCGCTCAAGGAGCGCGGGATTCTGCGCCGCAACGCCCCCCACCTGGTGCATGACGTGCCCTTCGTGGTGCCCAATTACTCCTGGTGGGAGACGCCGTTCTACGGAATCGGATTGAAGATCTACGATCTGCTGGCGGGCAAGTACGGCTTCGGAAGTTCGCGGGTGCTCTCGCGCGAAGAGACTCTGGAGCGCCTGCCCACCCTGCGGCATGAAGGTCTGCGCGGCGGCGTCGTCTACCACGATGGCCAGTTCGACGACGCGCGCCTGCTGATCCAACTCATCATGACCGCGGCCAACCACGGCGCGGTGGCCCTGAACTACGCGCCCGCCGTCTCCCTGCTGAAGGACGAGAGCGGCTATCTCACCGGCGTGGTGGCCGAGGATACGGAGACCTCCGAACGCTTCCACCTCCGCGCCCGCGTGGTGGTGAACGCCACCGGAATCTTTACCGATGAACTGCGGCGGATGGCCGACGACGGCGCCTCCTCGCTGATTCAGCCCAGCCAGGGAATCCATCTGGTGCTGGACCGCAGCTTCCTGCGCGGCAATACCGCCATCATGGCTCCGCACACCAGCGACGGACGCGTCCTGTTTGCAATTCCCTGGCACGGACACACCGTGGTGGGCACCACGGACACGCCGATCGACCGCCCCTGCTATGAGCCGATGGCCCTCGACCAGGAGGTTGCCTTCGTGCTGGAAACCGCGGGCCAGTACCTCAGCCGCCCCCCGCTGCGGGAGGACGTTCTCAGCGTCTACACCGGCATCCGTCCGCTGGTGAAGGCCGGCGGCGCCCAGGCCGGCAACACCTCCTCGCTCTCTCGCGACCACCTCATTCACATCGACCGCAACGGACTGCTCACCATCGTCGGCGGCAAATGGACCACCTATCGCCAAATGGCGGAAGACACCGTCGATCACGCCATCACCCTGGGCCGGCTTGCGGAGCGTCCCTGCGTCACCGAGGAGCTCCGCGTGCACGGGTATCTGGAGCATTCGGGCCCCCAGGAGGGCCTGGAGGTGTACGGATCGGACGGCGAGAAGATTCGCGAACTGGCGCGAACCTCGCCGCGGCTGGCCGCGCAGCTTCATCCCGCGCTGCCCTACATCGCGGCCGAGGTTGCATGGGCCGCTCGGGAGGAGATGGCCCGAACCGTCGAGGACGTATTGGCCCGCCGCACCCGAGCCCTCTTTCTCAATGCGCGCGCAGCGATGGAGATGGCCGGGGAGACGGCTTCCCTTCTGGCCGCCGAACTGGGTAAAGACGGCGATTGGATCCAGAATCAGGAGACCGACTTCCGCTCCCTGGCCGCGAACTACCTGCTGAAAGACGAGAACGAGAGAGACGAGAACGGGAGAGATGCTCGCTGACTCCCGGCGTGCGGCTCGCAGTTCGCCGGCCTGTCGGCCGGCGCCTCCTTCCTGTCAGCCTCAGATCCTCCTTGTCATCCTGGGTTCAGCGAAGGGCTTGTCATCCTGAGCGGAGCGAAGGATCTGCTTTTTCCAACGATTCCCGCGTCGCAGTCCAACCGCCATTTATGCTGTGAGCTTCGGGCACACCACTTCAGGGACGGGATTCTGGCGACATGCGTTCACCTCTTTTAGGCGAGTTCATGGGAACTCTCATCATGATTCTGCTCGGCGAAGGCGTGGTGGCCGGGGTGCTGCTCAAGCGCAGCAAGGCGGAAAATGGCGGCTGGATAGCGATCACCGCCGGCTGGGCCTTCGCGGTCTTCTGCGGCATCTTCACCGCGGCGCTCTTCGGCAGCCGCGACGCGCATCTGAATCCCGCGATCTCCCTGGCCTTCGCCGTGCGGAATCGCGACTTTTCGAGGACGCTGCCCTACGCCGCCGCGCAGTTCGCCGGCGCCTTCTGCGGAGCGGTCCTGGTCTGGCTCTTTTATCTGCCCCACTGGAGCTTGACTCCGGACGGCGAGGCCAAGCGTTCCGTCTTCTGCACCGCTCCGGCGGTGAGAAACTACGGGGCGAATCTCTTCTGTGAGGCTCTCGCTACTTTTGTGCTGGTGACCGTGGCCGGCGCCATCGGATCGAAGCTTGTGCTCTCCGCCGGCGCCTCCGCCGGCCTCGGCCCGTATCTCGTGGGCTGTCTGGTCTGGGGCATCGGCCTTTCCCTGGGTGGAACGACCGGCTATGCCATCAATCCCGCGCGCGACTTTGCGCCGCGTCTGGCGCATGCCCTTCTGCCGGTGGCCGGCAAGGAATCTTCGGACTGGTCCTACTCCTGGGTTCCCGTCCTCGGTCCGCTGCTTGGCGGCGCAGCCGCCGGCCTGCTGCTGCACTGGCTCGGCGCTTGATTGCCGACGAATCAGTTCGGGCGGTCGAGACGGCCCTTGAGAAAGCGTTCGTCCAGGGGCTGACGTCCTTGAAAGCCGCTGTCCAGGGTATGCCAGTGCGCGATTCTCGGCTCGCCCATCTTCCAGCACAACAGCACCGTATCTTCCCCGAACTGAAAAGGGAAATCCAACAAGCCTGCGTCTAAATCCTTTACCTGCACGCCGATGGAGCCGATTTCCTGCACCGCTTCCTGAGCCTGTTGCAGGGCCGAGCGCAGGCTGGCGCGTTTGCGCGCCACCGCGGCGACGTCCACCATCGCGCCGCCGGAAAAGAAGATTTCCTGGCTGAGATTTTGCAGCTCTTCCTCAATCAGGCTGGCGCTCGATTTGGCTTCGATCGCCCGCTTCAGGAGGGACTCGAGCACGGGAAGCAGCAGTTGCGCTTCGTCTACAGTAAAGGTCTTCATCTCTCAGGCCTTGATTTCCAGCATGCGGTCCAGGGCCACCCGCGCCCAGCGCTTGACGTCGTCGCGCACCTGGATGCGGTTGACCACCTCCCCGGCGACCAGTCTTTCCAGGGCCCATGCCAGGTGCTGCGGGGAGATGCGGTACATTGTAGTGCAAAGGCAGCCCGTGTCGTCGAGGGTGATGACGGACTTGCCCTGCGGCGCAAAGCGGGCAGCCATCCGGTTGACCAGATGAATCTCCGTTCCGACCGCGAATGAGGATCCGGCGGGGGCCTCCTCGACGATCCGGATGAGCCGTTCGGTCGATCCCAGCGCATCCGCCTTCTGGCAGACCTCCCAGCGGCACTCCGGGTGAACGATCACCTGGATCCCGGGATGGCGGGCGCGCACCGCGTCCACATGCCCGGGCAGAAAGCGCTGATGGACGGAGCAGTGCCCCTTCCAAAGGATGACGGAGACATCCCGCAGGCGAGCGGGGGAGATCCCGCCGTGAATCTGATACGGATCCCAGACCGCCATTTTGTCCAGCGGAATGCCCATCGCGTAGGCCGTATTGCGGCCCAGATGCTGGTCGGGCAGAAAGAGGATCTTGGAGCGGCGGGCGAATGCCCAGGAGAATGACGCGCCGGCATTGGAGGAAGTGCAGGCCATCCCGCCGCGTTCGCCGCAGAAGGCCTTGATGTCCGCGGCCGAGTTCATATAGGTGATGGGCATCACCTCGTCCCCGCCCAAGCCGGCCCGCTCCAGGGACTGCCAGCAATTCTCCACCTGGCCGATTTCCGCCATGTCCGCCATGGAGCATCCGGCATTCAGATCGGGCAGGATCACCTGCCGCCCGGCACCCACCAGGATGTCGGCGCTCTCGGCCATGAAGTGGACGCCGCAAAAGACCACGTAGCGGCTGTTCGTTCCGGCCGCCTCCTTGGCAAGCTTGTACGAATCGCCCGTAAAGTCGGCGAAACGAATCACCTCGTCCCGCTGATAGTGGTGGCCCAGAAGAACGGCGCTGGAGCCTAGCGCAGCCCGGGCCTGCTCGATCCTGCGGTCCGCGCTGCGGTCGGGAAGGGCGAGATAGCTTTCAAGAGAACAGCTTTCGCCGGTCTCTCGTTCCGCGATCCGGCGATGGGGCGATTCCGGCGCGCGCGCCGGGGCAGCAACTATTTCAGCAAGCGAAGCCATGATATTTTCCGCCTTCAGTCCTGCCGCATACTGCGCGGCGAACGGTGGTGTTGAAAGCAAACAAGTCTGCAGCGGGTTCGCTGCGGCCGCTGCCGGCCGCCCAACTCGCGGGGATGTTGCAAACCTGACTAGTTAGATGCGCCAGGCCGGAATCTGTCACAGGACTCCGGCTGAGGAATCGGACGCAGTCATTCGATTGTAATACACCCGGCTCCTTCCGATGGCGGCTAAGACCTTGATCCTGCAAGAGCGGACCCTCGGGAGCAGCCGAGCATCGACCGGTCGAAAATCGGCCTGCCGTCATCCCGATCCGGTCGGAATGGAGGCGATCCCGGACCGGCGGAGACCCGGCCCGGACTCCCCCGGCGGCATTTGTGGGCGCTTGGCCCGGCAGGTATCATGACAATGCGATGAGTTTCTCCGACAGCATATTTATCTTCGGTCTGGCGCTGATTATCTTCGGCCCCAAGAAGCTGCCGGAGATCGGTCGTCAGATCGGGAAACTCCTGCTCGAGTTCCGCCGGGCCAGCAACGAGTTCAAGATGCAGATTGAGGATGAGCTGCGCGCCGCGGAGCAGGAGGAACGGAAGAAGGAGCTCGCCGCCGCCGCCCCCGAGCCCTCCGGCGGGCTGACCGTCCAGCCCCCCGCCACCGGCGCCCCGGTGAGCGCGGACTCTCCCACCGCCGGCGCCATCGCCGCTTCGACGGCCCCGGCGCCGGCTTCGCCGGAGGTATATTCGTATCCCTACCCCGGTTCCGGAGCCTACGGAGAGGCGGATGGGACCGAGCCGGCGCAGCCGACGGAAGAGCCCGATTTTCACGCCGGATCCAACGGCTCCGCAGTCTCCACCGCGTCTTTTGATCGCGGCTTCGGCGCGGATCCATCGACCGGCGGGGAAGCCGCCGGGGAATCGCCCGGGGAATCCATGACCGGTGAGAACTCCGAACCGGCCGTGCACGCGGCCGACTTGCAGACCGCGGCGGAGACCACAGTAAGCCACCATGGTTGATCTCGCCGATCGCGCCCGGGCGGCTATCACCGATCGCGCTGAACTCCCGGGAATGAGCCTCCTCGAACACTTGGAGGAGCTCCGTCGGCGCATCATCCATTCCGCTCTGTACCTGGTGGCCGGATTCTTCTGCGCCTACGCCTTCCGCGAGCAGATCTACGGCTTCATGCAGCAGCCGATCGTGATCGCGCTGCGGAAACATCACCTGGACACCCAGCTTGTCTATCTGAATCCGGTGGACATCTTCAACCTCTACATTAAGATCAGCCTGCTGGCCGGAGCCGTGATCGCCTCCCCATTCGTGCTCTATCAGGTTTGGATGTTCATCTCACCCGGCCTGTACCAGCATGAAAAGCGCTACGTCGTCCCCTTTATGTCCGCCACCGTCGGGCTCTTCCTGGCCGGCGCCTTCTTCGGATACCACTATGTCTATCCCGGCGCTCTGGACTTCCTGATCGGATACAGCCGGCAGTTCAAGCCCATGGTGACGGTGGGCGAATACACCGATCTCTTCATGACCGTGATCCTGGGGCTGGGCATCACCTTCGAATTGCCCATCCTGGTCTTCTTCCTGGCGCTGTTCGGCATCGTCTCCGCCCATTGGCTATGGAAAAATATCCGCTACGCGATCCTGGTCATCTTTATCATCGCGGCCATCATCACCCCCACTCCGGACGTGCTGACCATGTGTGTCTTCGCCGCGCCGATGCTGCTGCTGTACGTTGTCAGCATCGCGGTCGCCTACATGGTTCATCCCTCGCGCCGCAAGCGCCCGGCGGAGGCCGCATGAACCCCGCTGCGGCTCCCTCGCCGCGAGCGGCCGCGCCCCGACGCAAAAGCGCGCCGCGCCTGCTTGCCGCCGCCGCACTCTCGCTCGGGCTCGCCCTCGGCCTAGCCCCGAGGGGTGACGCCGCGCCCGACGCCATGGCCTCCCTGCCTCGCTTCGATGGCGCGCGCGCGCTCCACTATGCCGCGGAGTTTGTCGCTGCCGGTCCGCGCTGGGTCGGCAGTCCGGGCCACGCCCGGTCCGAAGCCTTTCTGGAGCGGGAATTCGCCGGCGACCCGCTGGAAAAGGACACCTTCACCGCCGACACCCCTTTTGGCCAGAAGAGGATGACCAACTTCATCGTCCGTTTTCCCGGAACCCGGGATGGCGCCATCGTTCTGGCCGGCCACTACGACACCAACTATCCGCTCAAGGACACCTCCTACGTGGGGGCCAACGACGGCGGGTCGAGCACCGGCCTGCTTCTGGAAATGGCCGACAGCCTGCGCCATCGCAAAATCGAGGGCTACAGCATCTGGATCGTTCTTTTCGACGGCGAAGAGGCCTTCAAGGACTGGACCGACAAGGATTCGGTCTACGGCAGCCGTCAACTGGCCCAGAAGTGGCATGCCGACGGCGAGATCAAGAAGATCAAGGCTCTGCTCCTGGCGGACATGATCGGCGACAAGGACCTGGATGTGGAGCGCGACCTGAATTCGACCCCCTGGCTTGTGAACCTGGTGGGGCAGGCGGCGGCCAAATACGGCGACCAATCCTATTTCTTCGCGCACGAGGACCAGGTGGGCGACGACCATGGTCCCTTCCTCGCCTACGGCGTGCCGTGCGTGGATCTCATCGACTTCGATTACGGGTATGAGAACGCCTTCTGGCATACGCCCCAGGACACCATGGACAAGTTGAGCGCCTCCAGCCTGACCGTGGTGGGGGACGTGATGCTGGAGACGATCCGGCTGATCGATCAAACCCATTGATCGAACCTATTGATGGATCGAACTGATCGGGATCGAGCTGATCGATGGACAGCCGGGGCCAGCCGGCGTGAGGCGCAAACCGGGCAATAGCCTGCAACCATGCTTGAGGCCGTCTTCCTGAGCAATCTCCGGGCGATGCGGGAAACGATGCTGGGCGGCGCTCCGCTCCTGTATTGGCTTGTCTTTCATGTTGCGGTCGTGGCGCTGCTGGCCTGCGACCTGTTTTTCCTGAATCGGCGCGAAGGCCGGGCCCGCAACCGGGGCAACGCCGGCTTCACGCTTCTTCTGGCGCTTCTGGCCGGGACCATGGTCTGCTGGCTGGCCCGGACGCAGGGACGCGAGGCGGGCCTGGAATTCGCCTCCGGCTACCTGATAGAACTTTTCCTGAGCATCGACAATCTCTTCGTTTTCTTTCTGATCTTCCGCTCGCTGGGCATTGCGGCGGCGGAGCAGCGCAAGGCTCTGCTGGCGGGCGCCGCAGGGGCGATCCTGCTGCGCGGCGCGTTTATCGTCGCCGGCATCTCGCTCTTTGCGCGCTTCGCCTGGGTCCAATATCTCTTTGGCGCGCTGCTGCTGGCCGCCGCGGCCCGGCTGGGGAAGGGCCGCAAACTCTCCGCCCCGCCCGGGATGCGGGTGGTGCGGATCGCGCAGCGCTTCGGCGGCGGATCGACGGCGGCGCTGGTCTCCGCGGTGATCGCCGTCGAACTGGCGGACATTGTCTTCGCCCTGGACTCGGTGCCCGCGGTGGCCGAAAGGGTTTGACCGCCGCCGTCGGTTGGCGGGGGCGGCGGGCGTTCGTTTGGCAACCGGGAGTCGTCGGGGGTGCTGGGGCACGGTCGAAATCCGGCTTCTGGGCGGCTTCGAGGTGTTCAACGGGGGTGCGCCTCTGCGTACCGAGGGCACGAACCGACCCCTGCTGCCGCTCGTGTACTTGGTGCTGCACCGTGACCGCCCTGTGTCCCGCGGGGACCTG
>JAJYZK010000110.1:2200-8809 GCA_021799945.1 Acidobacteriota bacterium | reverse complement strand
GGCCGGCAACTTCCAGACGATCCGGGTCCAGCCGACAGCCGACGCGGGGGTGGTCAAGAATCGGGGCGATATGTGGGTCTGGTATACGGACGACGCGCGGCGGATGCCCGTGCAGGTTCGCGCCCGCCTTTTCTGGGGCACGATGACGATGCGGCTGGTGAGCGAAGACTCGAAATAAGAGCGCGGAGCGATGCGCCGAGCCGGTGCATTGAGTTGGGTGAGTCGGGCGAATGGGAGAACGCTCCGCCGGGGCGCCCGCTCCGGTTTTCTCCGGGCTTTCCGGAGCCGGGCTTTCCGGAGCCGGACTTTCTGGAGCCGACGATCGGACTTGAACCGATGACCTGCTGATTACGAATCAGCTGCTCTACCAACTGAGCTACGTCGGCCGGATGGACGCCTCCAGTCTATCCGATCGCGCGGTCCGAGTCCCGCGAGAATTCGAGCCTTTTCCGCCCCCCTACTTCACGGCCGCCGAAATGCTGAGCGTATGAACGAAGGCCCCGGAAGTTCCGGTGACGAGCACGTTGTAATTCCCCTGTTTTGTGGAGCCGGCGGCGACGTTGAGGGTCACCATGTTGCCGGCCACCGAGGTGGGGGTGAACGGCTGTCCTGTCGTGTTAGCGCCGGCCGTCGTCCCGGCCAAACCGCCACGGCCGTATCCGCACCCCGTTCCGAAACCGACCGCGCATACCAACAAGACCACGCCCAGCATGGCGCGCCACCGGCGCCGGCGCGCCGGCAGGGTAAACAGCAGGATGCAGGCCAGCGCGGCGCCCCCTCCCGAGGTGAACAGGGTAATGCCGCGCCTGCGCATCGAGGCGCTCTGCGCGCCGGCGGCCAGAGTGAAGCTGTTGGGATTGACACTGCAGGAGGCGCCATTCGCCGGGGTGGCGGCCACTGCGCAGGTGAAATGAACTGTGCCCTGGAAGCCGTTCACCGACGTCAGGTTGAGCGCAACGCTTCCGCTTCCTCCGGCGGGAACCGAGACGATCGAGCTGGCGGGAACCATGGAGAAATCCGACAGCGGATTGGAGATGGTCAACGTGGTGGACGACGGTGCGTAGTTGGAATCGCCGGAATACTGCACCGTGATCAAATTCGCGCCCTGGAAGAGGTTCTGGCTGGTGAGAAGCGCCGTCGCCGTCGTTTGATTCGTGCTACTGGCGGGAAGGGTAACCGATCCGAACTGAAAACCTGAGGAGAACAGGATCACTGTGCCCGTCGGCGCCGGCTTTCCGCTCACCCCGGTCACGGTGACGGTCGCCGTGATGCCCGCGGTGGGAGAGGTCGCCGACGCACTTGCTGTGGCCGACGTCGAGGAGGCCAGCAGGCTGGAGGAGCCGCCTACGAAAAGGACGCTCTGCTGGGTGATTGTCGGCGAATAATTCGCATCGCCGCTGTAATTGATCGTCAGGCTGTAATTGGCGGAGGGTGTGGTCGGGGGAAGCGTAAGGGTTGCCACTCCGTCGGCCTGGAAGGTGGAGGGATCGACAGACGGAGAGAGCGTCGCCTGGTTCGGCACTCCCGGCGGGAAGCCGGCCACGGTGATGGTCCCCGTCGGCGCAGCCACCGGAACCGCTTCCGGAATCGAACTGGACGACGGACCCCCGCCGCCGTAATACCCCAGTCCCGTGGACGAATTCGAGCTGGCGCCGCTGTTCTCGACCTGGAAGGTGTAAACCGTTGGCTGTCCGGCCGAAAACGACCCGGTCGAAGTGTTCTGCGTGGCTCCCGTCACGGTGATGGTGGGCGTATCCGGGAGGATCGAGAAGGTGACCGTCGCGGAGGAGGAATTGTAACTGCTGTCGCCGGAATAATTGGCGGCGACCGAATGCGTGCCGACGCCCCAGGGGCCGTTGAATTCGGCGTCCCCTTCCGCGTTCACCACCGCTTTATCGACAGGGACGCCATTATCGGTAAACGTGACGGTTCCCGTGGGCTCGGTGAAGAGCTGCGTAGAGCACGACGATGGAGGATTGATGTTCGCAACGCACGCGGTATAGTAGCTCGTCGGAACCGCTTCCGCGCTCAGAATGATCTGGGTGCCGTAAGTCATTCCCAAGGATCCGGCGCCCAGGGAGGATTGACTGCTGCTGGAGCTGTTTGCGTTGAGTTCGCCCAGGTTTACGCTGCTGGCCTCGGGAGATACCGTGATCTGGGTTTGGGCGGTAGTGGCCGCGGCATTGCTGGTGTCGCCGCCATACTGACCCCAGATGGCATAGGAGCCGCCGGGAAGCAGGTTGACGCTCTGGCTGAAGGCGCCGTTGCTGAGCGGAAAGAACGTCTGGCCCTGATTCACCGGTTCCGTGCTGCTGGTCATCAACGCAACCTCCCCGGTGGGCGTATTGCTCCCGGTTCCGGTGACCGAACCGCTGATGGTAATCGCCGTGCCATGGACAAATGAGGTGGAGGACGGCGTCAGCGTGGCGGTGGTGGCGCCGAACTTGATATTGCCCCAGTCATTGAGCAGTTGATTGGCGTCGATCGAGCCCAGACCGGAGGCCAGGTCGAATCCCGGTGTGGCGTTATAATCCACGACCGAACCCGTGCCCATCTCCCCTTCGCCCGAAGTGCCATTGGTGGGGTCGGTCACCGTGAGAGGGTGGGAAACGGGAATGCAATTGGGGGAGGAGAGCCCCGCCAGCGCATATGCGTAGGCGCAGGGAACCGAATTGGTCCCATTCACGATATCGTGGAAGGCCGCCGGGTATTGGGCGGCCAGGGGATAGAGCACAAAGTCCGCCTGCCCCTGCCGGCCGTACTTCTGGTTAATCAGCGCCATCATGCCGGCAAAGGAGGGAGAGGCGACGGAGGTTCCGCCCACCGCCGTAATCTGTACAGTGCCCCCGCTGGAGGCCGGCTGGCAGTCGCCGTCCTGATAGCACTCGGGATAATAACTGTCGTTCATTCCGTCGGCGGCGAAGAGCGATACATCCGGCAGATCGCGAACGCTGTCCGACGGGACGCCGGGGCCGCTCTGCCAGGCAGGTTTGGCGTATCCGGAGCTGCAGGTTCCGGTGTTCGGGTGGATGCTGCTGCAACTGCTGGCGCCTCCGGATCCAGCCGCAATCGTAGTCTCCGTTTCGCCGCTCCTCTGGTAGTAGCTGAGAACGTCCAGTCCGTATTGGCTGTCGTTCCAGGGCTGTTCCGGTATGACTTGGCGTATCGAAGCCTTGGGAGTGCTGTTGCTGTCCGTCTGGCCCCAATAGGTTCCTATCTGAGTGTTCTCGGCCGCGGTTCCCTGATTCCACGAGCTGTAATAGAAGTCCGTCCCGCCCACCGCGACATTGAATGGCGTGGAGGCGTAGCCGTTCACCGCGAGCCCGTTGATCGCGTAATACTGGGTGACGTCGTTGTCGCAGCCGGCGGAGCCGTCATCGCCCGAGGAGACCATTACGGTGATGCCCTGGGCGGCCGCCTGTTCCCAAAGCTGATTCAAAAAGCTGTTCGTGCTGCCCAGAGAGGACTCGCAGGCGCCGAAGCTGATGCTCATCACCGGCGCGACATCCCCGTAAACGGCATGCTCGGCCGCCAGAAAAAGCCCCGACTCCAGCGCGGTATCGGCGGCGATCACCAGATCGACGGTGGCGCCGGGAGCCACCGCCCCCGACCACTCCACGTCCAGGTACGCTTCGACGGAATCGAAATTCTCTCCGTCGGGGTTGTTGATGCCGTCGATGCCCGGGTCGTTTCCGTCAATGATGACCTGCGGCGGATTGGGCTTCAACCCGAAGAGGGTGCGGAACTGGTTGGCCAGGGTTACGTTGATATTGGAATCGTTGACGATGGCGATCGTTTGTCCCGTTCCGTCATAGGTGGTTCCGGAATAATTCGCGTTCAGGCTGGCGTTGGGAAGATCGTATTGCACCCCGAAATCGGCGGGCGACAGCACATAGTTATTGCTGATCGGCGCCCCGCCGTTGCCGATCGTCCACTGCGGAGTCGCCTGGTTCGTCGCCGGATTGTAGGCCGCCTTGCCCAGAACCCGGGCGTAGGACTTCGCTCGAAAGTTATTGAGCGATACAAACCCACCCACGACCGGCGCCAGCGCGGACGGAATCTGCGGGGCGTTGGCTGTGGCGTAGTGCTCTTGGCCATCCACCAGATACTTGTGGATGACCGCGCCAAAGGCGGTCTTCACCTGGGCCACATTCCCCGAGAACTCCAGGGTCTGCTTGCCGGGATTGAGGCGGGTTACCTGGAAGCCCTGCGAGGACAGCCAGCTCTCGACGGTCGCGATGTCCTGGTCCGAGGGGCCGAATCTCTGGCCGAACTGCTGCGGAGTCAGCCACTGATGGTAGCTCGGGGAGCCGGGAGTGTGCAGCGCGGAGATGAGCTGCCTGAGTTCCGATTCCTGCTCATTGCTGCGCTTGAAAACAAGCTGCATACGGGCGACAGGCATGCTCACCGGCGCCGGACCGCGATCGTAAGCCGCGGTCGCCAATGGATGCACATAGCCGGTGAGGGTGACCCGGGCGCCGTCGTCGATCGGCTCGACGATGCGGTTCGGCACGGGCGCAATTTGAGCGTCTTGCGATGCAGTCTGAGCCGGCAGCGAAATCCCGGCCAGGGTCGCCGCCAGCGCGGCGGCGAGAATGCGGAGAGAGCGGCTGAGCGTGACGCGCATATCGATCCCGGACAACCACCCCGCGTGGACCTGACGCAGGGCGAGAGGTTAAGAGGGTGGAACACCGGAGCACGGCTGCCGCCGTCAGGACCATCCGCCCGGCGCCGGGGCGCCTGCGGCCCTCCCCATGACGGCCGCGCGGCATACCGAGGGTCCAACGATTCGGCTCGCGCCCAGCGGAGGGTTACGAACGCGTCAACGCCTGTGCACGCAGACCCCCTTAGTCCTCAATCCCAGGTTCGTCCTGTCTCCAGTTTAGACGAGTATGCCTGCAAGAAGTTGCGGCCCCTGCCGCCAGGCGAAAAAGCGGCCTGTCTGGAAGCTCCCGCGCCCCTCTTCCCGGGCCTCCCTGTGTTAGTTTTGAAGGGCAGGCATCTCGAGCTCGTAGCTCAGTTGGTAGAGCAACGCACTTTTAATGCGTGGGTCCTGGGTTCGATTCCCAGCGAGCTCACCACGGCTTGCCGTAACGCCAGCATTCCGCAGCTCGCGACGCAGCTTACGAAGCTGGGTTACGCTGCCGGATTGGCGTCCAGTCCCAGCAACGCAATGTGCCTATGGAGAGCCCGCCGCCCCTCAGTTCGAGCCGTCTCGTCACCCTCCACGACCGGTTCACGGCCGCGTGGCACAGCGAAACTGCGTGCGCTCCGTGGGATCTGGACGAGTTCGAAACCATTGTGGTCGAGCAGCATCGGATGAATTTTGAGTTGTGGCACGCCGAGGAAGCCGCCCGACATCCGGAGATCGACGATTCGGGACTTTCCGCAGTCAAGAGACGCATCGACAGGACGAATCAGCGGCGCAACGACCTGGCCGAGGACTGCGACGCCGCCCTGCTCGCTCGGTTGCGGTCCCGCAATCTGCCGAATCCGGAGGCCGAGCTGCATTCCGAGTCGCCGGGTCTCATGATCGACCGGCTCTCCATCCTCTCCCTCAAGCTCTTCCACACGCAGCAGGAGATCGCGCAATCTTCCGGCTTCCCCCCCGGGCGCGCCGAGCGCCACCGGGAACGTCTGCCCATCCTGCAGGAGCAGCGGAACGATCTGGCCGTGTCCTTCGACCTTTTTTGGAGGAGGGTCTTGAACGGTGGGCTTCGCTTCAAAATCTATCGGCAGTGCAAAATGTATAACGATCCGACCCTGAATCCGGAGGTGGGCGCCGTCCAGTCAAGAACTTCCCTCTGATCCCCGATCACGCTGCTTTCCTCGTCGCGTGCGAACGGGTTGACGGAATCCCCGCCGCTGCGTATAAAAACGGCTTTGACGGGATATGCGCCCCCCGATTGCCGCATCCGTCTGGAACGAGCGTCTGCTCCCGGCCCCATTCGAATCGCGTTCGGCTCCTGTTCCCGGAGCGGAAAGGTAGAAGGGTTGGAATGCAAAATGCTCGTCCAGCCGGCGGCATTCGACTCAATTCACGAACCCTTGAAGGCAAAACGCGTCCCATGCCCAATCCATCCCAGCAAAAAGCGATGAATGAATACCAGACCGCCCTGCAATCCATGCAGGAAGGCCAGTACGAGAAAGCTCGGGTGTTGTTTGAAAAACTGGCTGCCGAAGGGCCCTCCGAGGTGGGGGATCGAGTGCGCGTCTACCTGGCCGCCTGCCAACGCCAGATGCAGCGGACGGGACTTTCCTTCGAGAGCGACGAGGAACGATACGATTACGCCATCTCGCTGTTGAATACCGGCTTGTACGCCGAGGCCCGGGCGCAATTCGAAGGCATTCTCGAGGGCAATCCGGGCGCGGATTACGCCTTTTACGGTCTCGCCATTCTGGAAAGCATGACCGGGCAGGCCGAGCTGTGCCTGCAGCATCTGGCCACGGCCATCGAACTCAACCCGCGCAATCGCATCCAGGCGCGCACCGATTCCGACTTTCAGGACATGGCCGACGACCCTCGATTCACGGAGTTGCTATACCCGGAGGTTCCTTGATTTCTATTCCTGCCTTCATCCCACCCGCCCGCCAGGGCGGGAGCGGAGG
>JAJYZK010000110.1:0-2190 GCA_021799945.1 Acidobacteriota bacterium | reverse complement strand
CTTGCCGTGGCAATTCCGATTGCTCCGACCCTAGGGGAGCCGGCCGCTGACGCTGCGCTCCGGAAGCGCAACCCTGCCCTTCGCGTGGTGGCCATCGGCGGCGGCACGGGCCTTTCCACCCTGCTGCGCGGCCTGCGCCGCTACGTTGTCGCTTCGCACGCCCCGATGGGAGATAGCCCCCATGCGCCGTGCTGGATCTCCGACCTGGCCGCCGTCGTGACGGTGACCGACGACGGCGGATCCAGCGGCCGGCTGCGGCGGGGTTTCAACATGCTTCCGCCGGGCGACCTGCGCAATTGCATGGTGGCGCTCTCCGAGGACGAGCACCTTCTTTCCCGGCTTTTCCGCCACCGCTTCAAGGCGGGCGAAGGATTGGAGGGGCACAGCTTCGGCAACCTCTTCGTCGCGGCTCTCTCTGAAATCACCGGAGACTTCGCGCAGGCCATCAAACTTTCCTCGCAGGTTCTGGCCACCCGCGGCAGGATCTATCCGGTCACCAACTCCAACGTCTCTCTCGCCGCCAGGATGGACGACGGCTCGATTGTCCAGGGGGAGACCAATATTACCGCCAGCCGCAGACGGATCGTCGAGCTGATGCTGGAGCCGGCCGACGCCAGCCCGCTGCCGGAAACGCTGGATTCCATCGAGCGCGCCGACCTGATCAGCGTGGGACCCGGCTCGCTGTTCACCAGCCTCATCACCAACCTGCTGGTGCGGGACGTTTCCGAGGCGCTGGCCGCGGCCACGGCGGTCCGCGTCTTTGTGTGCAATCTGATGACCCAGAGCAACGAAAGCCTGAACCTTACCGCCTCGCAGCATATCGAGCGTATCTATGAGCACACCCGGGCGCCGATCTTCGACTATGCTCTGGTCAACAGGGCGCCCGTATCCGAGTCCCTGCGAGCGCGCTACGCGGGTGAGGGAGCGGCGCCCATCGATGCCGACGTTGAGGCCATCGAAGCCCTCGGCGTCCGATGCATCGCGGGCGATTTCGCGGCGGAAGGCGACGTTCTCCGCCATGCCCCGGACCGGGTTGCCCTGTCCCTGCTGCGCCTCGGCCTGTCCGGCCGGCCGCGTGGCTGACCCCGGCCGCTATTCGGTGGTCCTCTTCAACTGCCCGCATGCGGCAAAGATGTCGCGGCCGCGAGGCCGGCGCACGTAGACGGCGACTCCCCTGTCGCGCAGGATTCGGCGGAAGGCGGCGACCTGATCCTCCGCCGGCGTGGCATACTCCATCTCCGGCCCGGGATTCCAGGCAATCAAATTCACCTTTACCGGCATCGGGCAGCGCCGGGCGAGACGGGCCAGCTCCGCGGCGTGCTCCGGGCCGTCATTTACGCCGCTCAGCAATACATATTCCAGTGTCACCCGCTCCCGCGGCCGGAGCGGAATCTTCGCCGCCGCGGCGAGAATGTCCTCAATCTTCCATTTGCGGTTCACCGGCATGATCGCCTCGCGGATCTTGTCGTTCGGGGCGTTGAGGCTGATGGCCAGTCTGGGCCGGATCGTCTCGGCCGCAAAGCGTTCGATGCCCGGCGCGATTCCCGAAGTGGAGACCGTCATCCGCTGATCGGAGAGGCCGGCTTCCGTCGCCAGCAGGCGAACGGCCGCCATGAATGCCTCGTAGTTCAGAAACGGCTCGCCCATCCCCATGAACACAAGATTCACCCGGTCTCTGGCGGCTCGGATTCCATGCCGATCCATCACCGCGATCACCTGGCCCGCAATCTCACCGGCGCTGAGGTCGCGCTGCAGCCCCAGCTTCGCCGTCAGACAGAAACGGCACATCACCGCGCAGCCGATCTGGCTGGAGACGCAGATGGTGGCCCGGCGATATTCAGCCCTCTCGCCGGCTCCGGCGGCCTCACCCTGCGCCTCGCCCCCATCGCCCGCCGGCATCCAGACCGTTTCCACCGTCCGCCCATCCTCGCCGGCGATCAGATACCGTTCCGTGCCGTCGGCGGAGTGAAAGCTCCGCACGATCTCGGGGAGGCGGATGCGCCCTCCCTCTTTCGCCATTTCTTCTCTCAGGACGAGGGGCAGCGCGGTCACCTGCCGCAAGGCCGGAATCCGCTCGCGATACATGGCGTGGAGAAGCTGGCGGGCCCGGTATCCGGGCTGGCCGAATCTCTGCAATATCAGTGTAAGCTGTTCATAGGAAACACCAAAAAGATTCCCGCCGAGGGACGG
>JAJYZK010000109.1 GCA_021799945.1 Acidobacteriota bacterium | reverse complement strand
GCCCCTAACTGCGCCAGAAAGGTGAAGTTGCGACCGTTCAGCGGCAGGTTATTCACGCTCGCTCCGGTCACCGTCTGCTCCACCGCCGCATCCTGCGTCTGCAGGGCCGGAGGCGCGGTGTTGACCTCGACCGTCTGCGTCGCGGCGCCCGGCTTCAGGGTGATATTGGCCTCCAGGTTCTTCATCACCGTCACGATCAGCGAGGTCTGCGTCGTGGTCGCGAAACCCGGGGCCGTCGCCGAAACCGTATAGTGACCGATTCTTACCGGAGAGAAAGTGTACCCGCCGGCGGCGTCGGTCACTGTGGTCAGCGACAGGTTCACGTCCGTGTTCAGGAGGGTTACCTGGGCGTTCGGAATCACCGCCCCGGTCTGGTCGGTGACCGTTCCCGTGATCGATCCTTCATCGATCTGGGCCAGCGCCTGGCGATTCTGAATTAGAAGAAAACTGAAAATCGAAAGGGTGATGCAGCCGAGATACCGAAGGGTCCTCGAGAACGCGCCTCTGAACTCCATAATGTAAGCCATCCTTTCATCGGCAACAGGGACTTCGGTCGGGCGGCAGCCTGGGCGGGGCCGGCTCCGTCTCGCGACCGGTTCCATGGGGTCGGGTTCACTGCGGGTGTTACCCTGTGTTGCATTGCGGGGGGAATTTACGACAATCGCCCAATTACTGTCAATCGAAAAATGGATGGTCGCCTCCACCGATAGTTGGAACGGCTTGGTTGCCGGCCGCATGGTGTTGCGACGCGGGCGTTCCTGACGAAATCGGGGCGCGATATCGGTTCGGATGACGCGCTGCCGCGCGGATATGCGGATATTTGGGGCGGATCCTGCCCCGGTGTTAGCATTTGGGTACCTTCGCGGCTCGCGAAAACTTCGGGATGGCTCCTCGCAGAAACCTGACTCGGTCCCTCTCCCGGCGCGCGCTCCTAAAATTTCTGGGAGTAACGCCGCTGGCGCTCCGGGCCGCGCCTCTCCATGGGTCGGGCTTGGGATCGGGCCTGATTTTCGGTCCGCCGGGCCTCTTCCCCGATCGCAGCCTTCCATCTCCGGATTCGCCTCCCCGGCTCACCCCTCACTATCCGGCGCCCTCGCCCCTCGAAGAGGTTCTTCACCGGGTCGCTCCCGGGGCCGACGATTACGAGACGGAGCAATACGCCCTTGAAATCGAATCCCTGCTTCGACTCTGGAGCGAGACCCTGAAAACGCCAGGCCGCAATCTTTCGGCTCTCAGCCATACGGTGGACCCCTCGATCCAAGCCTCGCCTCTAACTCCATCCAAGGAAATCTCCGTCCGCGCCGGCTATGGCGTAGAGGTACGGAAGGCGCAGTTCGACGCCCCTCCGGCGCCCGGGCGGGAGCGGTTCTTCAAGGAAATCCAGGCCTGGCTGGCGCCCGCCGCGCGCGTGGAGACCGCCGAATTCGAAGTTACGAGCATTGCGAAGGCCGAAGACGACCCCACGCGGTATCGCATGGACATTCGATTCGGCATCGTGGCGGAGCGCGGGGACGGCAGGCGGGAGGAGCGGGTGGGAGCCTGGCGGACCGAGTGGTCGCGGGGCGCGCAGGCCAACTGGACGGCGCGGCGATGGGAGGCCCGCGAGCAGACTTCGGCGCTAGCCGCCCAGCCGAGCTTCCTCGATGTAACCGCTCAGGCCCTCGGCGGCGTCGATTCCTATCGCCGGCAGCTGCTTCCCGGCACAGATTACTGGCGCACGGTGCTGGACGGCGGATGCGGCATCGACGTTTACGGGAACAATGGCGTAGCCGCCGGAGACTTCGATAACGACGGCTTCGACGACATATACATTTGTCAGCCCGCCGGCCTGCCCAACCGGCTTTATCGCAACCGCGGCGATGGCGGCTTTGAGGACGTAACGGACAAGGCCGGCGTCGGGGTTCTCGACAACACCGCCTGCGCCCTGTTCGCCGACTTCGAAAACAAGGGCCTGCAGGATCTGCTGGTGGTGTGCGGCGGAGGCCCGCTGCTGTTTCTCAATCGGGGCGATGGAACCTTCCGGCTCAAGCCCGACGCCTTTCAGTTCAAAACGCCTCCCCAGGGAACCTTCGCCCACGCCGCCGTCGCCGATTACGATCTGGACGGGCGGCTGGACATCTATTTCTGCCTCTACAGCTATTATCTGGGCCTGGACCAGTACCACTATCCCGCCCCCTATTTCGACGCCCGCAACGGCCCGCCGAATTTCCTCATGCACAACGAGGGCAACGCCGTCTTCTCCGACCGGACCGCGGCCTCCGGATTGAACGCGGAGAACGATCGCTACAGCTTCGCCTGCGCCTGGGGCGACTGCGATTCCGACGGATTGCCCGACCTTTACGTGGCCAACGATTTCGGACGGAGCAATCTCTACCGCAATCGCGGGGATGGGACCTTTTCCGCGGTCTCCAGCGAATCCCACGCCGACACTCCGGGGGCGGGAATGAGCGCCTGCTGGTCCGATTACAACAACGACGGACGCCAGGACATCTATGCCGCCAATATGTGGTCGGCGGCCGGTCAGAGAGTATCGGAGCAGGAGCAGTTTCATCGGGATTCGCCGGCCTCGATCCGCGCCCTCTACCGGCGACACGCCCGAGGCAATTCCCTGTACCGCAACCTGGGAGGCGGGCGTTTTGAAAACGTAAGCGCGCAGGCCGGAGCGGAGATGGGCCGCTGGTCCTGGTGCTCGGATCTATGGGACTTCGACCACGACGGCTTCCCCGATCTATATGTAGCCAACGGATACATCTCGGGGCCCGATCGGGGGGACCTGGCAAGTTTCTTCTGGCGGCAGGTGGTCGCCAAGTCGCCCGACGACGCCACCCCCTCCACCCCGTATGAGCGCGGATGGAATGCGCTCAACGAATTGATCCGCTCAGACAGAACCTGGAGCGGCTACGAAAGAAATGTGCTCTTCGCCAACAACCGCGACGGAAGCTTCTCGGAGGTCTCCGGGGCCATCGGATTGGACTTTCTCGAGGACAGCCGCTCCTTCGCGCTGGCCGATCTGGATCACGACGGCCGGCTGGAGGTGATCCTCAAAAACCGCAGCGCGCCCCAGTTGCGCATCCTCCACAACGCCATGCGGGAGATCGGCGACTCGATCTGCTTCCGATTGCGCGGCGTAAAGAGCAACCGGGACGCCATCGGCGCCGCGGTCACCGTCACGGCGGGATCCCTGCGTCAGACGAAATACCTGCAGGCGGGCTCCGGCTTTCTGGCCCAGCACTCCAAGGAGCTGTTTTTCGGCCTGGGCCGGCCGCAGTCGGCCCTGCAGGCCACCATCCGCTGGCCCAGCGGACTTTCGCAGACCCTGGAGGAACTGCCGGCCAACCACCGGTTTACCGTCGAGGAGGGTTCCTCCGAGCACCAGGCGCAGCCCTTCGCCGCTCCCTCACCTGCGCGGACTTCGCTCGCGCCGCCGACCATCCCGCCGCTGCCCGAAGAGGTGCAGACCTGGCTGATCGAACCGCTCAAGGCGCCGGAGTTCACCCTCCCCGACGCCGCCGGCCAGCCGCACGAGCTGCGCAGCCTGCGCGGGCGTTTCGCGCTTTTGAACTTCTGGACGGCGAAGGCCCCGCTGTGCGCCGGCCAATTGCGCCTTCTCCATCGGAGCAGCGAGACCCTGAGCGCGAACCACCTGGAGATCCTGGCTATCAACGTGGACCCGGTCGCCGATCTTCCGGCAGCCCGGGCCTTCGCCGCGCAGGCCGGGCTCTCTTTTCCGGCGCTTTTCGCCACCGAGGACGTGGCCGGCGTTTACAACATCGTTTATCGATACCTGTACGATCGCCGCAGAGACCTCCCCATCCCTTCCTCGTTTCTGCTGGATCGGGAAGGAATGATCGTGAAGGTCTATCAGGGCGCCATCGATCCGCGGCGGCTGATGGAAGACGTAAGGACCGTTCCCGCCACCGCGGGGGAGCGGCTGAAACGGGCCCTCCCCTTCGCCGGAACCGTATACCAGGACGCATTCCAGCGCAATGACTTCACCTACGGCGTGGCCATGTTCCAGCACGGATACCTCGACCAGGCGGAGGAGTCCTTCCGGCAGGTGGTCGCGGCCAAGCCCGGCGATCCCGAGGCGTACTACAACCTGGGCACTCTCAGCCTGCGGAGAAACGATCTCAACCAGGCAAGCCAATATCTGGCGCAGGCCTTGAAGCTGCGGCCGAACTACCCGGAGGCGTGGAATAACCTGGGAATGATCGACGCCCAGCAGGGCCGGCCCGCGCAGGCCGTCCAGAACTTCCAGCAGGCCCTGCTGCTCAGGCCGGGCTACGCCACAGCCTTGCTGAACCTGGGGAATCTTTACCGCCGGATGCAGGACTTCGACAAGGCGCAGGCGTCCTTGAGCCGGGCGCTCGCCGCCCAACCAGACGACCCGGAGATCAATTACAGTCTGGGCATGATGTACGCGCAGCAAAACCAGACCGGACCCGCAGCGCAATACCTGCAGAGAGCCGTCGAGCTGCGCCCGGACTACCCCCAGGCGCTGAACAACCTGGGCGTTCTCTTCGCGCAGGGGAACAATCTTGCGAAGGCCGAGGAGCAGTTCAAGACCTGCATCCGGCTCTCTCCGGACTTCGACCAGTCCTATCTCAATCTGGCTCGCCTCTACGCCATGTCGGGAGACCGGGCGAAAGCCAGAGAGGTGCTGACCGAGCTTCTGCGCCGGCAGCCCGGCAATCCCGCGGCCAGAGAGGCCATGGGAGTCCTGCAATGAACGCTTCGGTTCAGGCGCGGCCCACCGGCGAGCCAGCCAAGCCCGCCGCGTTGGACGCCGGCGCCGGATCGGGCGCCAGGCGGGGTGACGCGTTCGCCCGGTTGCGGCCCGCAGCCACGTGCATCCTCGCCCTGCCTGCCTTCCTGTTCGTCGGCCGGGCCCAGGCTACGGTCCAGAGCGCGCAGGCCGCGCAGACGGGCCGATCGGCTCAGACTGCGCCGACGGAGGCGGCGAGCTCCGCCGGCAATCCGCAATCCGCGGTCTTCCAGCAGGCGGAGAGCCTGGCCCGGCAGGGGCATCTGGATGAGGCCCGGGCGGCCATGCTGGCGGAGCTGGCGCAGCATCCCAGCGTGGAGGGATTCAATCTGCTGGGCATTCTCGAAGGCGGCGCGCAGGATTACCCGGCTGCGCAAGCGGCATTCGAGAAGGCGCTGCAGTTGGACCCCAATTCCACCAAGACCCACAGCAATCTGGGCAATCTGTACGCCGCCCAGAAAAAGTTCGACCTGGCGGAAAAGCAGTTCCGGACTGTTCTGCGCCTGGACCCGGCGAATCGCGACGGAAACTATAATCTGGGCGTGCTGCTGCTGGCCACCGGCTCGCCCGCCGAAGCCATTCCGCTCCTGCAGCGTGTGCGCCCCGCAAATCTGGAGACCAGCCTCAACCTGATCCGCGCCAACTTCGAGAGCAATCGCTCGCAGGAGGCCCTGCGCCTGGCCTCCGAGCTTTCCGCCCGGAACGCCGGCGACGTGCGGGCGCATTTCTCGCTCGGTTTGCTGCTGGCCTCGGAAAAGCAATATCCGGCCGCCGAGCTCGAGTTGCAGAAGGCCGACGCCCTGCAGCCGGGAACCTACGAGATTCCCTACAACCTCGGGCAGGCCTATCTCCGCGCCGGCGACTATCCCAAGGCCGAGCTGGCCCTGAATCAGGCGCTCCGCTTGAAGCCCGACTCCGCCGAGACTCTTTTCTGGCTGGCGGAGGTCGACGCCCGGCAATCGCGCCCTCTGGACGCCCTCGATCTGCTGGTTCGGGCCCGCAAGATCGAACCGGAGAACGCGGACATTATTCTGCTGACGGCCCAGATCAGCATGTCGCAGAGCTATTACGACGATGCAATCCCGCTGCTGGAGTCGGGACTGAAGGCCGCGCCGCAGCGCGCCGATCTCCGCGCCGCGCTGGGCGAGTGCTACTTCCGGTCCGGCCGGATGAACCAGGCGATCGATGCATTCAAGCAGGTGCTCGCGGCCGACCCCTCGGCTCGCTCCTATGCCTTTCTCGGCATGTCGTACCAGCATTTGGAACAACTCGACGACGCCCGGCGCGAGTACATGAAAGGGCTCGCGCTCGATCCGCACAACGCCCTCTGCCTGTTCAACCTGGGGATCATCGCGGAGCGACAGCAGGATAACGCCGCAGCCGAGACCAGGTTCCGGGAGGTGCTTCGCACGGATCCCAATTCTCCCGATGCGCTGATGGAGCTGGCCACCCTGCAGATCGCTGACAAAAAATACGCGAGCGCCGAGGATCTGCTGCACCGGTTCGTTCAGGTCAGTCCGAACCCGGCCGCGGGCTATTATAAGCTGGCGACGCTGGAGCGGAGCCTGCACCAGGCCGCGGCCGCCGATCGGGACATGAGCGAGTTTCAAAAGCTGTCCCAGGGCGCCCCTACGCAGTTCCATCCTTACGAACACCTCTACGACTATCTCGACAACCGCTCCAAGCTGGCGCCCGGGGCCCGCGATCAATTGGACGCCGACAAGCTGGCCGAACAGGTGAAGCTGCATCCCGATCAACCCGATGACCTGTACCCGCTGGCGGAGGCGTACCTGAAGGTGGGCAAGACCGACGCGGCGATCGCGACGATCCAGCAGCTCGACCAGGTGAAGGCCGGCGACTATCGAACCCTGGCCGGAAACGGCGTGCTGCTGGCCCGTTACCGGCTGTATGACCCGGCCATCCAGCAATTCCAGGCCGCGCTCCAGGCGAATCCCGAATCGGACGAGGTCAAGTTCGACTTGGCGGACGCATACTTCAGAAAGGGACTTTACTCCCAAGCGCTAGACGCCGAGAACAGCGTCTCCGCGCCGGGCCGCGACGACGGAGACTACCTGGCGCTGCTGGGCGACACTTATGCCCATCTCGGCGATGCGGCCCAGGCTGGCAAGATCCTTCGCGAAGCCATCCGGCGCAACCCCGACAACGATGCAAACTACCTGACGCTGGCGCTGCTCCAATTCCGCGCCGGCGACCTGGCCGGCGCGAAAGAGACGCTGCAGGAGGGCGAGGCCCGGGCGCCCGGCTCAGGCGAAATCATCTGGGGCCTGGGGCTGGCCTCGGTTTTGGAAGGAAACACGCAGGAGGCGGGCAGGCAGTTGGAGCGCGCGGTCGCGCTGCTTCCCGAGTGGCCCGGCAGCTATTCCATCCTGGGCATCTTCTATTACCAGACCGGCCAGATCGCCAAAGCCAAAGAGGTTCTGGACCGGTTCAAAACCAGCAATGCGGGCGGGCTGGATATCGGCCGGATCGAGCAGACGCTGGACCAGACGCCGCAAAGTGCGCCCGCGCCCGACGCTCCCCTGCCCATGGCGGCCAGACAGCAGCTCCTGCAAATGGCCCTGGTGCTGGCCGACCGCACGCTGTAGAAGAGTGATGCAGACTCGTTGTCACCCCGAGCGCAGCGAAGGATCTGCGGTTGTTCCGCCACGAATCTCCGGCTCGCCGCGCTGGATGCAAATTGCTACTCAGCTTTGCGAACGGTTCCTCCAATTACGGGAGCGGTTCGCCGGGAATTTATAATCGCCTCAATCTATGAATCTTCCGCGTCGGCTCTTCCTCGGCTCCTCCCTCTTCACGCTCGGCGGCGCACTTACAGAAGCTCTCGCCACTCCGCTTTGGAAATGGGGCGACCCCGCCCTGGTGGCGGCCGCGCTCTCGAATCCGGCTGCCTCGCCGGTGCAGTACGTGGATGTGGCGCAGCAGGCGGGCTTGACCGCTCCCAATGTGTGGGGCGGCGTGGACCATAAACGATCCATCATCGAAGCCAAGGGCAGCGGCCTGGCGTTTTTCGATTTCGACAACGATGGATGGCTGGATATCTACCTGACAAACGGCAACCGGCTCGATCCGCATTGGGCCCCCGGCCAGCAGCCGACCTCGCATCTGTACAAGAACAACCGCGACGGCACTTTTTCCGACGTTACCGCGAAATCCGGGCTGGCGCGCACCGGCTGGCAGACCGGCGTCTGCATCGGCGATTACGACAACGACGGCTGGGACGATCTTTTCTGCTGTTTTTGGGGCCATAACATTCTGTTCCGCAACAATGGCGATGGCACTTTTTCCGACGTCACGCGCAAGGCGGGGCTCTCGCAGCAGCAATTCCGCTGGGGTTCGGGCTGCACCTTTCTCGATTACGATCGCGACGGCCGTCTGGACCTCTTCGTCTGCAATTACATCAAGCTGGAGCCCTCGCAGATCCCTCCCCCCGATAACATGACCTACTGCCAGTGGAAGGGAGTTCCCATCCTGTGCGGGCCGCGCGGCCTTGCCGCCGGCGAAAACCTGCTCTTCCACAACAATGGAGATGGAACCTTTTCCGATGTAAGCGAAAAATCCGGCATCCTCAAACCCGGTCCGCGATACTCCATCACCGCGGTCTCCTACGATTTCGACAACGACGGCTGGCCGGACATCTATGTGGCGGTCGATTCCCAGCCCAGCATCCTGTTCCACAACAACCACGACGGCACCTTCACCGACGTCGCGGTGATGGCCGGCTGCGCCTACAACGACAATGGGCACGAGCAGGCGGGAATGGGGGTCGCGGTGGCCGATTACGACTGCGACGGATGGTTCGACATCTTCAAGACCAACTTCGCGGACGATACCTGCGATCTCTACCACAACAACGGCGACGGCACGTTCAGTGACGTGACCTTCGCCTCCGGGGTCGGCGTGAACAGCCGCTACGTGGCCTGGGGCTGCGGCTTCGTCGATTACGACAACGATGGCTGGCCGGACATCATTCAGGTAAACGGCCACGTCTATCCCGAAGTGGACAAGTACAATCTGGGCGAAACCTT
>JAJYZK010000108.1 GCA_021799945.1 Acidobacteriota bacterium | reverse complement strand
GGTCGCGGTCTACTCTTACCCCCCCATCAGCAGCCTCACGGTTCAGGGCCCCACCGCGTCCTCAGGGCAACCCGCCTGTATCTCGCAGGGTCAGACCAAGCAACTGGATGCGACTGCGTATTGCTCGTCAACCGGATTGACGGGCCAGTGCCCCAGCCCGCCCAACCCGGCGAATCCCGCCGTTCCGGCGATTCCCGTGGGACAGCCGGTCCAGATTTGCGGACCAAGCCTAACTCCTCCTCTGGTCAACGGCTACGGAGCCACGGACTGCAACAACGTGATCGGGCACATCAACTACACCCCATCCAACTCCTCCGTCGTCACGATTGACCAGAACGGGGTAGCGACGGCGCAGGATCCGGGCGCGACGGTGATTTCCGGCAACGTTTCCACCACCGGCAGCGGAGCGGGCTACTTCTACACCTGCCCGCCCAAGAGCATCGCGCTCACCGTGGGCACCACCGGAACCACCACCGGAACCGTGACGCCGAATACGCCGCAGGCGCTCTCCGCCGTGGTCACCGACGTCAACAACCATGTCATCACCGGCCTGCCCCTGAGCTATGTCTCCACAAACCCCACCAACATCGCTGTGAATTCAGCCGGTTCCGTCACCTCGCTATTCCCGGCGACCTCCTACATCACCGCGGTCTGCCAGCCGCCCACCTGCAACCCCGCCCCCATCAACGTTCGCGGCGTGCTGGGAACCGGGACGCCGATCATGAGCAACTTCACCGTCCTCAACTCTCCCGGGCAGGACAGCACCTACATCTGGGTGGCGAGCCCGAACTCTCCCTATTTCGTCCCCATCGACTACTCCACCGGGACGGTGGGCAACCAGGTCAAGCTGCCCTACCAGCCCAATTCGATGATGGAGGATTCGACCGGCAGCTTCCTCTATTTCGGCAGTTACTACGAGCTGATGGTTTACAGCGCCGTCACCAATACCCTCACCGCCCAGATTCCCACCGTTCCCGGGGTAGTTCTGGCGGTGGCGCCGAACAATGCAGCCGTTCTGGTGAATGACCAGGAGCGAGGACTCTTTTATCTCTACTCGCCCACCACGGGAACGGGGACCAGCACAACCTCCGCATCCAGCTCCTCGGGCATCTACAGCAGCTTTCATGGGATCGGACAACATGCCGCCTTTACCCCGGACGGGCAGACTGTCTACATTGTCGGACAGGGCGTCCTTTACATTCACAATACCTTTACCGGATGGTCCGTCGAACCCCTGCCTTCCGGCCAAGGCACGGGGAACTCCGTGACCTGCCCGGCAACCAACTCCAGCAGCTACCCGAATGACGGAAACGTCTATCCGCCCGATACTCCGCAGAATCCCAACAACTCCTTTAACACCTTCTGCGCTCCCGATCTTGCCGTCACCGTTCCCAGCTCCGCGGTCTTCCTCACCGGCTCGCAAACCTCCGCCTACGGCCAGTGCCCGGAGGTCACCCCGACGACCATCGTCAATTACCCCATCGCCGGCACGATCTCGAACATTACCGACCACATGGCCTCCACCGCGAACGGCGAGCACATCGTCGCCGCCTCCACCAATCCGCCGGAACTCACCGACATCTCGGTCAACGTCCCGACCGGCGCCTGTCCCACAAACGCCGGGCTCACCACCGGCTTCACATTCAATCCGACGCTCAGCTCCAATCAGATTTCTCTGGCTGCCTACAACCCCTCCCTGATCGATCAGGTCATCACCTCCACGGCGCTGCAGGAGGCCTTCATCACCTATTCCACCAATGCCGCAACCGCGCCCAAGGGAGGGGCGCTGTTGCCTGTCTACCAGCCATCCTCCGTCCCCGGAAATGCGGGCGCGCTGAGCAGCGTGATCCTTTCCGGCAGCGCGACTGCTCCCGTCACCGGCATTTTTTCTCCCGACAATACGCTGTTTTACGTCGGCACCTCGGGAGACAACCTGCTGCATATCATCAGCACCCAATCCCTGACGGAAATCAAAACTCTCAATCCCGGCCTGACGGATATCAACGGCAAACCGACGCCTCCGGTCTTTCTCGCCGTGAAACCCCGCCAGACCAGTTAACGGACTTGGGGAGGGCCGCTTGATGGTCCGGACGGGGCGCCCGGGCTGCCGGCCTTCGGACAAGCTCTCGACGGAAAGGTCCTGGACCTGTAGCGGAGACATTTTCGCCGGGTAGGGTGGAGGATTGCCGGCGAGCGAGGTGGCGACCGTCGGGGGGGCCAGTTATCGCATGTATCGTGGAGCGGTCGGTCATGCGCCGGTCATTTGCCGGTCGATCCGGCGGACGCGCCGGTCCGCTCTTCCGCAACGGGCGCGGGCGCCGCAGCAGACCGCTGCTACAGCGTGCGCTTGAAGAGGCGGGTGGCGATCAGCAGTGTCGCCAGTCCGAATGCGAACAGAAAAAGAAGATCCCCTTCAATCGCGCCGAATCCCCCATCTTTGAGCAGCACGGCCTTGAATCCGCTCACTGCATAGGTGAAAGGGTCGATGAAGGCGATGGCTTTGAGCCACGGCGGAAAGGCGTGCACCGGATAGACCGCGCCGCTGGGAAAATACAGCAGCGTGTTGAGCACGCCGAACATAGCGCGCGGCACCAGCGGATCCTCCACCCGGACCATCAGCAGAAACATCATCCCATTCAGCGCCACCGCGGTGCAGAGAATCAGGACCATCAATTGCAAGTCGGCCGCCGGATGGAAGATGACGCCCAGCCCGGCCAGAAGCGAGCCGATGGCCGCGATGGTGACTCCCGAGAGCATGGCCTTGACCGAACCGGCCAGATTCAGGCCAAAGACCAGCTCCAGCTTGGTAATCGGCGTCACCAGATAGCCCTCATGCACCCCCCGGGCCTTGTCGTCGATATACAGCATGCCCCCACCGATCATCACCGAGATGTACATCGAAAGCGAGATCAGCCCGGGCAGCAGATACTTCATGTACTCCACATAGGGGTAAAGCTCGACGATCTGCAGGGCGATCTTCTGCGCCACCTTGGGCTCGATGAGGGGATCGTTCAGGGAGTCGACCAGCGACTGCATCTCCGCCTCCAGGCTGCCGCTCATAAACTGATCGGAGTTATCGACCACAAATCCGATCTTGGGCGAATCGCCGGCCAGGACGCGCCGGGAGTACTGCGCGGGAATGATCACCGCGCCATCGATCTTGCCGGTGCGCACGTCCCTCCTCGCCCTGTTTTCATCGTCGTACGGGACAGTGGTGAAGGTGCGTATGTTGGCGGCGACGGCGTCAAAGGCCTCGCGGATCTTGAGCGCCTGCGAGCCATGATCGTAATCGACGACCGCAATCGTGGCGTCCCGGATCTTGCCGCCGAAGGCATTGCCCAAAATGACGAGCTGCACCAGCGGGAGCACCATGGAGGTGAGCATCAAGGCCGGGGAGCGGAAGAACTTCCGCATTTCCCGCTCCAGGATCGCCAGCATTCTGTTCATGGCCGCATCCCCGAGCGATCCGGCATGACAAAGTTGTGCGCCTTCACCTGCTCGTCGCGAAGCTGCCGGCCGGTATAGTGGACGAAGACATCGTCCAGCGTGGTGCTCTGGACATTCAGGGTGCGCAGCGTCTCGCCCTGCGCCACCACCATCTCCACCAGTTGCACGGTCGCCGCCGAGCCGTCCGTGGTCAGCACGCGGTACATGCCCGCGCCCTGCGGTGCGACCGAGGTCACGCCGATCAACTCCGCCAGGCGCGGCCGCCAGTCCACTCCCGCATTGGCGAACTGGACCTCCAGGACGTTATTCCCGCGCACGCTGGCTTTGAGCGCCATGGGCGTATCCAGCGCCACCAGCTTGCCATGGTCCACGATGGCGATGCGGTCGCACAGCCGATCCGCCTCGTCCATGTAGTGCGTCGTAATCAGCATGGTCAGGTTGCGGGACTGTTTGAGAGCGTTGAGCATCTCCCAGACCGCGACCCGGGAGACGGGATCCAGCCCGGTGGTCGGCTCATCCAGAAAAAAAATCCGCGGGTTGTGCACCAGGCCGCGGGCGATCTCCAGCCGGCGGCGCATCCCGCCGGAGAGCGTCTTGGTCTGGGCTCCGCGCCACTTCAGCAGGTCCACCGCCTCCAGCAATTCGGGGATGCCCCGCAGCCTTTCCGCCCGCGGCACGCCGTAAAGCTTGGCGTAAATGGACAGGTTCTCCTCCACCGTAAGATCGATGTCGCTGGTCAGCGCCTGGGGAATCACCCCGATCGCCGCTCTGACCGAATCGGGATCGCGGGCGACATCGTGTCCTTCGATCCAGGCCCGGCCGGCGGTGATGGGAATCAGCGTCGTCATCATGCGGATCAGCGTGCTTTTGCCGGCGCCGTTGGGACCCAGAAGGCCGAAGATTTCTCCGGTCTGGACCTCGAAGCTGATGCCGGAGACCGCCTCCAGCTCGCCGTAGCGCTTGACGATGCTGTCCACCACGATCGCCGGGCGGGCGCCATTCCGGGAGAGGGCATTCGCTTCCTTCATGGCCGCGCCAGCTTGCTCCGGGGAATGTAGACCTCGGCCGTCATTCCGGGAACGTAGCGCATTCCGGGATTGGCGATGAGCAGCTTCAACTGCACCGTTTCGATGTCCCGCTTGCGGCGGCTCACATCGCGCTGGGTGGCGAAATCGCCCAGAGCGGATTTGGCGATCACCTGACCCCAGAGCTGGGCTCCGCTGGGCATAACGACGCGCAGGCTGTCGCCGATCTGCACGGCGTCCGCCTCCGTCTCCGGCAGCGGGGCATACACCCAGGTCTGGGTCAGATCCACCACCGTCACGATCGGGGTTCCGGCGGCCACCACTTCTCCCTGCCGCGCGGCGCGGACATTCACCTGCCCGGCGATGGGCGAATACACCCGGGAGTAGTCGAGATTGACCTCCGCCTGCTCCTTTTCCGCCTGGGCGTTGAGCATGTCCTGACGGGTGGCGTCCGCCGTGCGGGCAGCGGCCTTGGCTTGCAGGGTATGCGCCCGGGACTGCGCCAGAGCGGCCGCCGCGGCGGAGACGTTATGCCGGGCGATCTCCACCGCCGCCTTGGCCGCGTCCAGCGAAGTGGCCGCATCATCCCTCTGCTGCTCGGACATGATTCCGCCCTCGGCCAGAGCCACGATGCGGCGGGAATCCGCAAGCTGGTGCTGGTATTGCGCCCGAGCCTGCGCCAGAGCGGCTTGGGCGGCCTGCAGTTGCGCCTCCGCATCGACCACCTGGCTCGAACTCTCCCCTGCGGTCTGCCACTCGGTCTCCCGGGATTCCTGCAGCTTGAAACGGGCGCCGACGGAGTTCGCCTCCGCCGCCCGCAGCGCCGCCTGCAGATCGTCGCTCTGGATCACGGCGATCAGCTCGCCGGCGCGCACGCGCTGACCCTCGTCCACGGTGAGCGTCTGGATGCGGCCGGGGATGCGGGAGCTGACGATCACCTCATTGGCGTCCACCGTGCCGATCAGTTGCAGATCTTTTTGGTGATTCACCGTGAAGTAATAAAAGACCAGGGCGAGCAGGAAGAGCAGTCCGAGAATGAAGAAAATGCGCGAGCGGGGTTTCATAAGTCCCTCTTGCGGCGGACCGTCGCGGAGGCCGGCCGGGGCGCGGCGGAAAGCACACTCCGGGCCACCGCGCAGCCGTGCGCGCGGTCGCAGAACAGACCCAGACCGAGAAGGGTGATAGACGCTTCGCGACGGCGTCGGAGCGAGGCGGGGGCAAAGGGCTCGAAGGAGGCCGCCAGCCGCATCACCGGAGCGGTGACAAAATAGGCGACGTTCAACCCGAACAGGCTGTAGAAGATCTGCAGCGGCTCCAGCGCCTGCAACTCGCCGCTGGCGACGCCATCCTCGACGATGGCCAGAATCCGGCGCAGCAGCGGCTGGAAGAACTCCGCGATCAGCGGAGGCAGGTCGCCCAGCCCTCCCTGATGCACGCGCATCATCTCCTGATGCATCAGTCTCTGGAACTCCCGCTTGGACGCCATCCGGTCGAAGTGCTGGAGGCTCCAGCGCAGCAGCCGCTCGCCGGCCGAGCCGGGACCGTTCAGAGCGGCCAGCGCGTGCTCCTGCATTCCGGCGAAAACGGTCCGCAGCGCCGCCTTGTAAAGACCGTCCTTGCTGCGGAAATAGTAGTGGAGCAGCGCCTTGTTCACTCCCGCCTCGGTCGCGATGGCCTCCATCCGAGCGCCCGCCGCGCCCCGTTCGGAGAACTGCTTGATGCCCGCCCGCAGAATGGCCTCCCGCGTCCGCGTCGAATCGGCGCCGGAGGCATGGGCCGGCGGCGCGGTCCGCCAACTGCGCATTCGATCATTCCGTTTTCTCTGCATGCTCGAAGGACCCGCCCTAATTAACCGGTTAGTTAAATCATAGCAAAACCGCGCGGCCGCCATTTGCTACTCTCTTTTCCATGGGCTTCGACAGCTTTCTCGGCTCTGCGGGCGCGGTCCGCCAACTGCGCGCGGCCATCGGCGCGGGCCGGATGCCCCCGGCCGCGATCTTCGCCGGAGCCCGCGGCGCGGGCAAATATACGCTGGCCATCATGGCCGCGCAGACCCTGGCCTGCCGCCGGCGTCCCTCCACCGACGGACTGCCCGACTTCTGCGGCCTCTGCGACAACTGCGCGAGAATCGCCGAGTCCGCAAATCTCGACCAGCGCGTCGATGAGGCCGTTGCGGCGCGGGAGGAGATGCGCGAGGCGGATAAGAAAGAGACCCGGATCCTCGTCCAGACCCACCCGGATCTTCTTGTCATCCCTCCCGATCCGCCCCAGCTCCTGATTAAGGTAGGGCAGGTCCGCTCGGTCACCGACCGCATCTACCGGCTGCCCGCGGAATCGCCCCGCGCGGTCTACATCTTTACCAGCTCCGCCTTCATGAAGGAAGCGGCCAATGCGCTGCTCAAGGCGCTGGAGGAGCCGCCCGCATATGCGCACCTCGTTCTCCTGGCGGAAGACCCCGCCGACCTGCTGCCCACCATCCGCTCCCGTTCGAGCATCTTCCGGCTGCGCGCGCTGCCGGCGGCGGAGATGGACGCCCTCCTCGCCCGGCGGCGTCCGGAGCTCCCGCAGCGGCAGCGGGAGCTGGTCGCCCGACTGGCCGAGGGTGCCGCGGGCCGCGCCTTGTCCTTCGATCTCGCTTCCTATCTGGCCAGCCGCCAGGACGCGCTGCTCCTTTTGAAGACCGCCTTGGCCGATGGATCGGGCGATCCGGACCACTCCGCGCTCTTCCGTATGACGGAGACCTACCGCGCCGGAGCCGAGGGCCAGGAGAAAACCGCGTCCCTGCTGCGCGCCTTTGCCCGGCTGCTCGAGGACCTGCTCCTGCTCCATGCCGGCTCTACCTCCCTGGTCCGCAACGTGGACATGCAGGCAGAGCTGGCGCGCATGTCCGCTGCGGTGGACGTAGCCTGGCTGGAGGCGGCGTTGCGCGGCCTCACGCAGGTGGAACAGGGAATGCGGCGCAATCTGCTCCGCTCGCTCTCCCTGGACGGCTTCGCCACAGACCTGCCGTCCCTCCCCGCCTGAATCGCCGGCAAGCCCCGCCCGCGTGGCATCCGGATTGTGTTTTCATGCCGTGTGACGACCGGGCCGGCGCGGCGCGCATTGAAGAGGGGCCAAACTGCAACTAAAATCGGCGCGGGCAAGATTTGCCCCCCCCCGCCGGAAAAGAGCCGCGCTTCCCCGGCGTAGAAGACAGGAGAGAGCTTTCCATGTCAGACCCAAGGACCATCCTCGATCGGCAGCTCAGCCGCCGCGATCTCCTTGAACAGGCGGCTCGCGGAGCGGCCTTCCTTTCGGCATTTCCCCACCTGAGCCATGCGCAGTCGGCGCAGACCGGCGCGGAGGACCGCGCCTCCGGCCGCACCAGGGAAAGCTTCGACTTCGGCTGGAGATTTTTCAAAGGGGATGCGGCTGGCGCAGAAAGGGAGAATTTTCGCGATGAAGCGTGGGCAGCGGTCGATCTCCCGCACGACTGGAGCATCGAAGGCCCATACAGCCAGGATGCGCCCAGCAGCGGGCCGGGCGGCTATTTACCCACGGGAATCGGCTGGTACCGGAAGTCCTTTCGCATGCCGGCATCGGCGCGCGGCCAGATCGTCCTTCTGGAGTGCGACGGCATTTACCAGAACAGCGAAATCTGGATCAACGGCCACTCCCTGGGCCTGCGCCCCTACGGCTTCGTTCCCTTCTCCCATGAACTGACTCCCCACCTCGACTTCGACGGTGAAAACCTGCTTGCCGTTCGCGTGGACAACTCCCGGCAGACGAACTGCCGCTGGTATTCCGGATCGGGCATGTGCCGGCATACCTGGCTGCTGCGGACCAATCCGGTTCGGGTTGCATATTGGGGAACCTACGTCACCTTCCCCCGCATCTCCCAAGCCTCCGCCACGGTCGCCGTCCGCACCCGGGTCGCCAACGGCCGGGCCGCTTCCGCCGCATGCGAGTTGACCATTACCCTCCTCGACCCGCAGGGCAAAGCCGTGCAGAGCCAGGTTGCGACACAGGACATTCAAGGCGGCGGCGGATTCGAGTTCGTGCAACAGCTCGCCGTGGATCGCCCGAATCTGTGGTCGCCGGACAACCCCGCCCTCTACACCGTGCGGCATGCGGTGCGGGAGTCGGGAGTTCCGCTCGACCTCTACGACACCCCGATCGGAATTCGCGAGGCCCGATTCGATGCCGACCAGGGATTTCTGCTCAACGGCCAACGGCTCAAGCTGAACGGCGTGTGTCTGCATCAGGAGGCGGGCAGCGTCGGCTCGGCCGTGCCCGAAGCGGTTTGGGTGCGGCGCCTCAAAATCCTGCGCGAAATGGGCTCGAATGCAATCCGGCCCAGCCACAATCCCTTCCCCGCGGAGTTTCTGGACCTGTGCGA
>JAJYZK010000107.1 GCA_021799945.1 Acidobacteriota bacterium | reverse complement strand
GCCAACTGACGGCCGGCGACGACCTGGAGCACAGCCTGCGGGCGCTGCTGCCCCGCTGTTCCGCGGTGAATCGGCGAGCGCTCGAAGCCCTGCGGGCGCCCATCGGCGAGCAGGAGGTCTGGGGCGCCGGAGTCACCTACTACCGCAGCCGCACGGCGCGCATGGAGGAGTCCAAGGCGGCCGGCGGGGCGGATTTCTACGACCGCATCTACCATGCGGAACGGCCGGAGCTGTTCTTCAAGTCCACGCCCTGGCGCGTCGCCGGTCCTAACGGCAAGGTCGCCATTCGCGACGACTCCGCCTGGTCGGTTCCCGAGCCGGAGTTGGCGCTGCTGTTGAATCCGGCTGGCCGGATCCTCGGCTACACCGTGGGCAACGACATGAGTTCGCGGGATATCGAGGGCGAAAACCCGCTCTATCTTCCCCAAGCCAAGGTTTACGACCGAAGCTGCGCCCTGGGACCGGGAGTGCTGGCGCAGTCCGGCCCGCTTCCTGTCGCGACCGCCATCCGCATGGAGATTCGGCGCGGGGAAGCCACGGTGTTTTCCGACTCCACCACGTTGGCTTCCATGAAGCGGACGGTGGAAACGCTGGCCGCATATCTGTTCCGCAACAACAGCTTTCCTCACGGCTGCTATCTGCTGACCGGGACCGGCATCGTTCCGCCGGACGACTTCGGATTGAAGCCAGGCGACGAGATTCGCATCGCCATCGACGGCATCGGCGAGCTGGTGAATGTTGTCGGATGATTTCCGGTTCACCGCGCGGCGAATCCGCCTTCGTGTAAAGTGACCGGTTGAAGGAGGAAGGGCAATGAAAGAGACAGAGGTGAGGCGGCGCAGTTTTCTAAGCCGTCTGGCGATGCTGGGCGCGGCGGGAGCCATCGGTCCCCGTGCCCAGGCCGAGGCCCATCGGGAGGCGGGAAAAGAGGGCTATCGGCTGCCGGATTACGCCTGCGCGCAGGATTACCGCACGCTCAAGCAGTCCAGCTACGACCGCACCGGCGGCAACGCCGATGCCTGGCCGGTGGCCGCCGGCGCCACGCGCGAGATCTTCCGCGCAACCGGCCCCGGGGTGATTACCCACATATGGTTCACGATTGCGGCGCACAGCGGCTTCCACCTGAAGGAAATTGTGTTGCGCATCTACTGGGACGGCGAATCGAAGCCCAGCGTGGAGACGCCGATCGGCGATTTCTTCGGGCTCAACCTGGGCGAGTACAAGCTGTATCAATCTGCGTTCATGAACTGCTCGTCGATGCGGGCGTTGAACTGCTATTTCAAGATGCCGTTCCGCCAGGCTGCGCGCATCACGGTGACCAACGAGGGGTCGAGCGGCGTCGGCGCCTTTTACAGCAACATCGACTATCAGCTCGTGCCCGCCCTGCCGGAAAACAGCCTCTATTTCCATGCGCAATACCGTCAGGCGACGCCCGCCAAAGCGGTGGAATATGCGCCCGGAGCGCCCCAGTTGAACAAAGACGGTAAAGACAACTACGTTTTTATGGAGTCGCGCGGCCGCGGCCACCTGATGGGCGTGACGCTGGGCGTGCTGCAGAACGCCGCCGGCTGGTTCGGAGAAGGCGATGAGATGATCTTTATCGACGACGATGCGCTGCCCAGCATCAACGGCACCGGCACGGAGGATTATTTCTGCGGGGCCTGGGACTTCGAGGGAACTCCCTTCGCTCACCTGTACAACGGCGCTCCGCTCATCAGCTCGCCGGAGTTGGCCGGCGGACGCTACTGCCTGTATCGCTGGCATGCGGACAATCCAGTGGCCTTTCAACGGTATGTGCGCTACACCATCGAGCACGGTCACGCCAACGACCGATCCGACAATTTCTTTTCCGTCGCCTACTGGTACCAGACCAGGCCGTACACGGACTTTCCGCCGCTGCCGCCTCTCTCCGAAAGGATCCCCAGGCCGACGGCATAGCGGGGAGGCTGTTCCACGGGTCCGCGTCCATTACCATTTGCCGTTACCACTTCGACCGCCTCGCATTACTCAATGACTGTTGCAAGAGCGGGGAAGCCGGGTATCTTAACTGCATGCGGCGATTCTCTTCGGACTGCTGAAGAGATTCTTCGGGGGAGGGATTCTAATCGGAGGTCCGATGAGAATCGCCGCTCTACCTCCTGTACCCATTCCGCCTCGCGCTTCCGGCGCCTCCGCCCTTCCGATCCTCAATCCTGCTGAAAGCCGCGCGAATCCTGTTGCAAGCCGCTCGCTGTTCCACCTCAGGCTCCCGCATTGGGCCATGCCGCCGGTAGGGCATCCGGTCTACCGCCTGGCCGCGCGACGGGTATAAAATTCGGCGATAGAATCGAATGGTCAGACATATGCGGCGGCTTTCCTTGAGCCGGCGCGGTCGGCTTTTTCTGCGGAGGATCTTTCGATGTTCCAGTTCATACGCTCGCCGAAGGTCTACGACGTCTGCATTATCGGTTCCGGAGCGGGCGGCGGGACGGCGGCCAAGGTTCTGACGGAAGGCGGCCTGAATGTGGTGATGCTGGAGGCCGGTCCGCTTTTGCATCCCGCCAAAGACTTCAAAGAGCACATGTGGCCCTACCAGCTTGCCCATCGCGGGGCAGACATCGGCGGCCGGGGGCTGCACGCGTATAACGGCGAATTCATGGCTCCGAACGGCTTCTGGGAGATCGAAGGAGAGCCCTACACCCTGGCCCAGGGGACGCAGTTCCGCTGGTTCCGTTCGCGGATCGAGGGAGGCCGGACCAACCACTGGGGGCGCATCGCCCTCCGTTTTGCGCCGGTGGACTTCAAGGCTCGCTCCACCGATGGGATGGGCGACGACTGGCCCATCGCCTATGAAGAGATCGCGCCCTATTACGACAAGGTGGAATCCTTTATCGGGGTCTTCGGCTCGAAGGAGAATATCGCCAGCGCTCCCAACGGAGTCTTCCTGCCGCCGCCGAAGCCTCGATGCACGGAGACGCTGATCAAGAAATCCTGCGACCGGCTGGACATCGCCTGCATTCCCTCGCGCATGGCGATTCTCACCCAGGCCCACAACAACCGTCCCTCCTGCCACTACTGCGCCCAGTGCTACCGGGGCTGCATCAGCGCCTCGAACTTCAGCTCCAGCCAGGTGATGATTCCGCCGGCGCAGGCCACCGGCCGGTTTACCCTCGTCGCCAACGCCATGGCCCGGGAGATTGTCGTCGGCAAAGACGGCAAGCCGGTCGCCGTCTCCTATATCGACAAGACGACGCGCAGCGAATGCCAGATCCGCGCCCGCGCCTTTGTGGTGGCGGCGAGCGCCTGTGAATCCGCGCGCCTGCTGCTCAACTCGCGTTCCTCCGCGCATCCCGGCGGGCTGGCGAACTCCTCCGGCGCGGTCGGGAGATACCTGACCGACTCGGTCGGATCCGTCGGTGTAGGATACTTTCCGCAACTGGAGAATATGCCGCCGCACAATCACGACGGGGTGGGCGGCATGCAGATGTACATACCCTGGTGGAAGTACGACCGAAAAAACGAGTTCCTTCGCGGCTACCATGTCGAATTTGGCGGAGGACGAACCATGCCCGCCGTCGGCGAGTTCGACGGAGTCTGCCGGCAGCATGAAGGCTATGGCCTGGCGCTGAAAAAACAGTGCCGCACCTCCTATGGGGCCTACATCGGTCTCTCCGGACGGGGTGAGATGATCCCCAACGTCAACTCCTATTGCGAGATCGACCCGCAGGTCGTGGACGAGTGGGGAATCCCTGTGCTGCGCTTTCACTGGCAATGGGGCGCAAATGAGATCGCAATGGCCAAGGACATGCAGGAGACCTTTCGCAGCATCGTCGAAACCGCCGGTGGAACGTACAGCGGCAACGCAAATCCCGGCGGTCCGCTGCCCTACGGCATCTCCGAGGGCGGCACGATTATCCACGAGGTCGGAACGGCCCGCATGGGGGCGGATCCCCGCACCTCCGTTCTCAACGCCTATTGCCAGGCGCATGACGTAAAGAATCTGTTTGTCGCCGACGGGGCCCCATTTGTAACAAATTCGGACAAGAATCCGACGCTGACCATCATGGCTCTCTCCTGGAGAGCCTCGGACTCGCTTCTGGACCAAGCGAAAAAAGGAGAGCTGTAGTGGAGCGAGAGCCACGGAGTCAGGCATCGCGGCGCGACATTCTCAGGCTGCTGGGCGCGGGCGCCGTTGCCGGCCCCGTGCTGCGGGCCATCCCCGTGCAAGCGGCCGAATATGCCCACCGCGTCGTCGCGGAGGAAAAATCCGCCGCGACGGGCGGCGCCTATTCGCCCAAGTTTTTTCCCGCGCGCCAGTATCAGGCGCTGAATGTCCTTTGCGAAGCGATCCTGCCGGCCGATGCGGAGTGCGGCGGGGCGGTTGAAGGCGGCGCTCCGGAGTTCATCGACCTGCTCGCCAGCGAGAATCCGGCGTATCAATTGCAGCTAGGCGGCGGGTTGATGTGGCTGGACAATGCCTGCGCCACTGGCTACGGCGCGGCCTTTCTCGAATGCGCCGCGCAGCAGCAGGCGGAGGTCCTGGACCGCATCGCCTACCGGAAAAACGCGGTCGAGGACCCGAACCTGCTGGCCGCGGTGGAATTTTTCGCCTTGCTGCGCAACCTCACCGCGGACGCCTTCTTCACCAGCAAGATTGGAATCCAATATCTCGGTTACGTGGGCAATACGTTTCTGCCGGAGTTTCCCGGCTGTCCGCCCGTGCCCGGCGTTTGAGGGGCCGGCGCGCCCGCGCCGGAGGCCGGGTCATGCCGTAGCCCGCTCGGATCCCAACCGCCCACCCCTCACCCTCCAGCCCAAACTGCCGGCCCAACCCGCCCGGTCCCTTCGCTTACCAGCGAGTTTTGCGGCCATACCCCGAGTTGCCCTTGTTTCCATCCCGGCCTCCGGAGCGGCTGCCAAAGCCGCCGCCCGCGCTCTTAGGCCGCGCCTCGTTTACGGCCAGCGTGCGTCCGCTGACTTCGCGGCCGTTCAGCGCGGCGATCGCCGCTTCGGCCTCGCTATTGTTGGACATCTCGACAAAGGCGAATCCGCGCGAGCGGCCGGTATCGCGATCGGTGGCCAGCACGGCGCTCTCCACTGCGCCATGCGCTTCAAACCACTGGCGAACTTCGGCCTCTGTGGTGGCGAAGGTCAGATTTCCTACATAGAGCTTTTTCATCGATTCTCCTCAAAGTTTTTTTGTTGCATAAATTGGGTTGATTTCCTCCCGGCCGCAGCCGGGACCGGAGCAGGGCCGCAGCAGCCTCGGTTGGTGACGGGCCGGGCTGCCGCAGTCTCCGGCTCCGGCGACCGGAATCCCTCGAAGGCGTTCATGGGCGCCCGGTCCATTGCGTCGGAATCATTCCACCGGCGCCCCGCTCCGATTCGGCGGCGCTGCGCGCTCTCCGCGCGGCCAGGTGCGCGACGGCAAAGTTTGTACGCTGTTGCCGGGGATACGAAAATTACCGGCTGGATGGATGCCGGAGCCGGGGCGGGAATGCCCCGCGCTGCCCGCTGAGCGGCGAAGGGCGAACGGCGCCGCGCGGGGCGCCCGGCCGTGAATCCGCATTTGCGCGCGCCTCCGAGGGCCTGACCCCATCCCGGCTTCAGGCAATGGAGGCGATCAAGAGTGGTTCAATGGCCGGCGCCGGGGCAATTTCCGGCATCTCCACGTGGATATAGCGCCCCTGCGACACCTCCGCAAAGACTTTGTTGGCCGTGTCCTCAGTTCTCGTAGAGTCGATGTGCAGGGCGCGCACCGCTCGGATCACGACGGCGGCGAGAAGAAACCGGTTCTCGATCTGGATCCCTGCGGAATACACCAACTCTGATCGCATATAGCCCTCATTTCCCGGTTATGGCGCGTTTGCAGCAGAAGCCGGGCTCGGAGCCAGGCGCCTCGCGGGAAGGGGCCTGAGTGATTGTTTCCGTTCCGAAGGAAATCCATCAGGAACAATCGAGGGCGGGGCCAGTAACCACAGCAAGACCGTAAGCGGATCTCGCTTTGCTTAGCATACGCCAATTGCCCTGACTGGCCCAGTCCCTGGGGCCGCAACTCCTCTGCGCCGCGCCCGGGCGGAGCTGGCGCGAGCGAGCCTGCGTTGCCACGGCGGTCGGCCACCGAGCGCAACCAGACGCTGCTCAGCGTGGCCAAAGGGGTGGCCGAAGGTGGACCTGAATTCGGAAGACCATCTCCGAGCGGAGGCGCTCGCGTCCCGCCGGATTGGTCTCACGCAGCGAAAGGCAAAAGCCGAGCCTTTCAGATTGCTGGCCAGCCGATAGTCCATTTTTCCGCCGGCCCCGAAGTGGGCAAGGTTGGTCATGCCGATCGCTCCCATCCGCGCCAATTCTCCAAATTCTTCTCCCAATCCCGCGCCAATGCATCGGGTTCGCCGTCGGTCTACTCCTGACCGGGGGATGCGAGCGGCGATCTGCGCCATTTTGCCTCCGGACGGCGCTCCCCACTAGAATGCGGCACAGCGTCCAGGCATCTCTCAGGGCGGCGCGCTGCTCCGGATGTCGCAAGGCGCGGGCGCCGCGCAAGGGAGCAGAGGGAAGAAATGGAGAACGGTATGAAGACAGTCCTGATTGCGCTCCTGTATATGGCCCTCCCCGCGTTCGGAGCGGATTTCTCCGGAGTATGGAAGGTGACCGGCTCGATTGCCGGCAACGATGTCACCCCGACCTGCACCTTCACCCAGAATTCCGCCAAACTCACCGGAACCTGCAAATGGGATCAAGACTCCGCGGGGGTAACCGGCGAAGTGAAGGATCGCCAGGCGACCTGGAGCTACCAGGTCGAATACGAGGGAACCGAATACACGCTGACCTACACCGGCACGCTGGGCTCCGACACCTCGATGAAGGGCTCCATGGTGGCGGATCCTTCGGATACCGAGGGCGAATTCACGGCGACGCGGCAGTAGCCGGGCGCCTTCTTCGCCGGGGCGGGGCGCCGCCACGGACCGCGAGGCGTTCTCGCAATCCAGGCGTCGCAATTCAGGCGTCCGGAAAGCGCCTGCGGGAGCGCGCGCCACGCATCGTTCCGCACAGCATCATTACAGCGAGGGGAGTTCATGAAAGAGATTAGCCGCAGGTCCTTCGTCGCCGGCGCGGCGGCCGGCGTCGCCGGCGCGGGGGTTCTAACCGGGCCGCGCGTTGCCCAGGCGCAACTGGTGTACACCACCAGCGACTGGAAGGTGGCCGAGTTCGACAAACTCGTCCGGCATCCGGCCACCGTGAAGCAGATTTACAACGTCATCCACATCGAGGACGGCCTCTTCCTGGGGGCGCTGCGCAACTCTCTGAACGGACTGCATTTCGGCTTCGGGGTTCCCACCCAGCGGATCATGGTGGCGGCCGGATTGCACGGGCCGGCGAATCTGCTCAATTTCGACGACGCCATCTGGAGCAAGTACAAGATTGGGGAGTGGCTGAAGGTGAACGACCCGGCGACCGGCGCGCCGGCGACGCGCAATCCCTTCTATGCCAGCAAAGCCGGGCCGGATCTCAAATACGCCTCCGGCGATCCGGACGACCACGGGTCTCTCTATCAGGATACGAGCATTCAAGGGCTCCAGAATCGCGGCGTAAAGTTCTTGAGCTGCCACACTGCGACCGAGGCGCAGGCCCGGGTGCTGGCCCCGCGCCTTAGCCCGGGCAAGCATCCCGAAGAAGTGGTGGGGGAGATGCTGGAGCACCTCAATCCGGACGTGCTGGTGGTTCCCTCCATGGTCGCGGCGATCGCCCTGTTGCAGTCCGAAGGACACTACAGCTACATGGGATTGGGCTGAGGCGAGGCTGAGGGTGAGGCGCCGGCGGGCGACAACGATCGCGGCGATCGCTCCCGCCGGCAGGCCTGGGTTCCCGGCGTCCTGAGTTGGAAGTTCGCATAACAAATGAACCGCCATCCTTGAGCGCAGAAGAATCCTTGACGGGTCCCCGTGCAGTCCGACAGCCTCTCGATCCATAGCCAGCCACCGCGCGGCAGCAGGATTTGACGAGACGGGCAGTGGGAGAACCGGGGGATGAATACCCGCATCGCTGTGCTGTCCCTATTCCTCGCCCTGCGCTGCGTCGCATGGTTCGCGCAAACAGCCACGGGCGTCGATCACCATCGGAACCCATGTGCTCATGCTGGCGACTACCGCCTGCATCAAAAGTGCTTGCTCTCCTGTGCTGCCCGCGTGAGGCGGAATCCGAAGGAGGGCGGTTGCCTTTTGCTCTCAACCAGATTTCTTTTATTGAGCGCCCCCGCTTCATGTCTTTGCGGCGGGTAGGGACGAGGCGGGTTCGGTCGAGGGCGCGCTAACCTTGCGCGTTTATGGAGCGTCAGCGAACACCCTTGACGGGTTCCGACCGGCTCTGCCATAAAGCCGCATGAAGCGTGGGCATGCGATAAAAGAAGAAATTTCGCCCACTTCCGCATGGCTTTCAGCGGGGCGGGCGTTGCAGGGCAGGAACAGGCCCCGCATGGTTGGGAAGCGGAAAACGCCCGACACTATGGGCGGTTGCAGCACGGGAAGGGCGCCGCACCCTTCCCGAAAAAAGCATGGAACGTGCTTGAATTGCCTATGTCCCGGCCTTTGACAAGTGTTAGGCTACGGGCTACAGTCGTTTAGGTGAGGATACGAAACTTCGCTCATAAAGGGTTGAAGAAGCTCTACGCGGACGACGCCACTAAGAACTTGTTGAAATACCCCACCTCATGCGTCCCGTATGAACGCTGACTCGTCTAGGAGTTCGTTGAAAAACAGGTCTGTGGCCGGGACAAGGTCCAATTCCTTGTGTAGCTGGATTGGCAGGTACACATCCCGTTGCGCCTCGCTCGGCGCTTCGGCGCGTTTTTCAACAAACTCCCTAGGCCATAGGAGAAGAAACCATGCCCATGAAGAAC
>JAJYZK010000106.1 GCA_021799945.1 Acidobacteriota bacterium | reverse complement strand
TCCTCCGATGCCGAGCGTCTGCTGGAACGGGCGATGCAGCAGCAGGGGCTGAGCGCGCGCGCCCACGACCGCATTCTCAAGGTCGCGCGCACCATCGCCGATCTTGCCGCGGCGCCGGCGATCAGCGTGGGCCACATCGCGGAGGCGATTCAGTACCGAACGCTCGATCGAAGCTATTGGAGCTGAACGAAGCTTCAGGCGGGAATCAATGTTCCGGGCGATGCGGGAGCAGGCCGGCAGGGTCCGGATGCGGGCGCCGGCCGGAGCCATGGAGTCAGCCGGCAGCCGAGCCGCCGCTCCCCCGACTCGGGTCCCGCTCTGAACTCTGACTCGGATGATCCGATGGACCCGGCTGGGAGCCCGCACCGGCCTCCGCTCTCTGACGGAGCGCATGCAGCACGACCCGGAGCATTTCCTCCTCCGGAGCGCGCTTTCCCGTCCAGATTTCGAACTGCCGGGCGCCTTGCTGCACGAACATCTCGACGCCGAGGATCACGGCAAGGCCCTTCTGGCGAGCCATGCGGATCAGCGGCGTATCCACGGGGTTGTAAACCAGGTCGAAGACCAGCCGCGCATTCAGCTCCTTCGGGGTGAGAATCTGCTGCGGCTTTATGCCGTGCATGCCCACGGGAGTGGCATTCACGATGACGTCGAAGCTGGATTTGGCGACCTGTTCCCGGCGGATCGTTTTGGCCTTGGCCTCGCGCGCCAGCTTCTGCGCCGTCTGCGGCGTGCGATTGAGGATGTGCACCTCCGCTCCCTTGCCCGCCAGCCCGAAGACGGCGGCGCGGGCCGCGCCCCCGGCGCCGAGAACCAGAACCTTCGCGCCCTTCAGGGGAAGCCGCTTCTCCAGAGGACGAACAACGGCGGCCACGTCCGTATTGAAGCCGTAAAGCTTGCCCTCCTGGGAGCGAACGATCGTGTTGCAGGCCCCCACCTGGGCCGTAACCGGATCGGTTTTCTCCAGGTGCTTGAGAATCGTCTCCTTGAGCGGCATCGTGACGCTCAAACCGTAGATAGGGACCTCGTGGATCAGTTTCAATAGATCGCTGAGCCTGTTGGCCTGCAGGGCGAGATAGACCGCGTTGACGGTCTCCCGGCGAAATGCCGCGTTCAGCATGATCGGCGAAAGGGAGTGCCGGATGGGATTGCCGGCCACGCCGTACACACGAGTGGCCGCATCGATCTGGCCGATTCTGTAGGTATCCAGCAAGGTGCGGGCTTCGATCTGGCCGACCGCCGTCTCCGCTCCCTGGCCGGCGGAGGCGAAGGTGAAGCGGCTTCCGGCTCGAATCCCCAGCACCCGGCTGATAATCCCCTGTTCTCCCATGCAAATGCCGATGATTTCGGCAACATCCCGGGCGCTCTCCAGGAAGTGCATCATCGTCACGTTGTCGGCCAGCGACCTCGCCGTAGAGACGATCTTGATGAAGTCCGGCGCAAACGGCCGAATCCGCGCCAGGATGCCCTCCAAGTCCTGGGTTGCCTCGAAGTCGTGATAGGAAATCAGCAGCGCGACATTGCGAGAGCGCAGTTTTTCGAGAGCGGCTGGCGCAAGGGACTCCGCGGACTGAATCTCCAAGTCCACCAGATGAAATCCGGCGGCGGCCGCTTTTTGGAGGATTTCCATCTCCTCGGCCACGGTACCGCCGAACTTGCCCCCATTTTCGGTCCTGCGGCAGGTGGCGATGGCGGTAACCTCCCGGTGATCGGAGAGGAAGTGCTTCAATTTTGGCAGCCCGCTCAGCGGTTTGGGCAGGTAATCGAGCCGGAACTCCAGGAAAAGGCTTTCCTGCATCGCGGCCGAGGCGCGCTCCAGCATTCCCGCGGGCGAGGACGCCGCGATGGCCACGCACACCTTTCCCATGCGCGAGCGCAGGTGCGGCTGCGTCAGGGCTGGAGTCTGAAAGTTCATTTCCGCAATTGCGGAATCTTACCGGTGAGCCTGGCAGAATGCAACAGGCGTTGCGCCCGGACCGGATCCGGATGAAGATTGGTCGCATTTTTGGACGGTTGCGCGGGGCGTGGGGGCATCTCCCGGTCAGGCATGCTCCTTTCAACCTCCTGCTCGCCAACCTCCTGCTCGGGGGCATTGCTTCCGACGCGGCATCCTCCCTGCGGAGGGCAAATCTTCTTCGCCGCCGGATCGCCGGCCGGAGACCGCGGCGGCTCGCGCAGTTGGGATAATCTGGTCCCATAGGAGGCATGGGCTGTAGATGAATCCATCGGCGGTGGAGGCGACCGGGCGGCTCAGGCCCTGGGATCCGGGTAATGAAAGTGACAACGCGGGAAACGGCGCTGAGATAACGCCCGGCGAGCTCGAAGCCTGGGTCCAGCACGCTCTCGCCCGGCAGCAGGCCCTGATCGAGAGTCTGCTGCGCGCAACCGGCCCGCGAACTGCGGAAAATACCCTCCGTCCCTACGACGAAGCAATCGCCACGCTCAGCGCGGCCGGATCGCAGACTGCGCTGCTGGATAGCGTTTACCCGGTCAAGGCTGTGCGGGACATGGCCCGAAGCCTTACCCAGAAAGTGGCCGAAGCGGGCACGGCTTTATCGCTCAATCAGGATGTGTATCGGGCGCTGGAGTCGATGGATCTGGAGTCCGAGGATGCGGTAACCCGTCATTACGCGAAACAGACCCTGCTGAACTTCCGCTTGGCCGGCGTCGACAGGGACCAGGAAACGCGCGATCGTCTGCGCGAACTCTCCGACCGCGCCATTGCGCTTTCCCTGCTCTTCGGGAAAAACGTGCAGGAGAGCCGGAAGCGGGTTGAGGTATCGAGCGGGGCCGAACTGGAGGGTCTGCCGCCCGATTACCTGAAGAACCATCCCCCGGATGAACATGGGCGCATCGCGCTCACAACGGACTACCCGGACATGCAGCCGGTGATGACCTTCGCCGACAACCCGGATCTGCGGGCGCGCATGTTCCATGCCTATAACACCCGCGCTTACCCGGAAAACAGGCAGGTGCTCCTCGACCTGCTTCGGGTGCGCCAGGAGGTGGCGAAGATCCTGGGTTTCGACTGCTGGGCCGACTTGGCCACCGCAAACCAGATGATGCGATCCGCCGCGAATATGCAAACACTGATCGCCGACCTGGAGCAGGCCTCCCGCCAGGGAGCGGAGAAGGAATATGCGATGGTGCTGGAGTTCGCCCGCAAGCGGCATCCCGGGCTGACCGGCATCAAGAGCAGCGACCGCGGATATTGGTATGAACAGTACCGGCGGGAGGCCTTCGATTTTGATTCTCAATCCGTTCGTCCCTATTTTCCTTACTCGCAGGTGGAGAAGGGCGTGATGGAGACCGCAGCCAGGCTGTTTCAGGTCCGTTTCGAGCGGTGGGAGGGCGCCCGGGTGTGGCACCCCTCGGTCAGCGCCTGGGCGGTATACGAAGGGGAGCACCTGAGCGGCCGCTTCTATTTGGATATGCACCCGCGCGAAGGCAAGGACAAGTGGTTCAGCGCGGCTCCCCTGATTCCCGGCATTGGAGGCCGCCAGCTTCCGGAGGCCGCCCTGATCTGCAATTTTCCCGGAGGCGGCGACGACGGCTTGGGCCTGATGCAGTACAGCGACGTTCTGACATTTTTTCACGAGTTCGGCCACCTGATGCACGAGGTGCTGGGCGGCCGTCAACTATGGGCCGGGGTCAGCGGCATCGCCACTGAGGGCGACTTCGTCGAGGTCCCCTCGCAGATGCTGGAAGAGTTCTTCCACGACCCGAAGCTCCTCGGCAGTTTCGCGCGCCACTACCAGACGGGGGAGCCGATCGCCGAAAAACTGGTGGAGAGCATGAACCGCGCCAGCGCATTCGGACGGGCGGACTGGGTCCGAACCCAGCTCTTCTACACCAGCTATGCCTTGGATGTGCATCGCCTGCCGATTGAAGATCTGGATCCGGATACCTTGCTGGAACAGGGGTATCGGCGGCTGATGCCGTATGAATGGGCGCCCGGGAACCGGATGTACGCCAGCTTTACCCACCTGACCGGCTACTCCTCCAACTACTACACCTACCTGTTTGACAAGGTCATTGCCCTGGACTTTTTCAGCCAGTTCGACCGGGAGGACCTGCTGGAGCCGTCCGTCGCTATGCGCTACCGAAAAGCCGTCCTCGATCCCGGCGGCTCCAAGCCGGGGACCGAGCTGATTCAGGAATTTTTGGGACGGGCGCAAAACATGGATGCCTTCGCCCGCTGGGTCGGTGTGGAGTTTGAATCCCCGCGCGGCGCGGAGGAGGAAAACGCCTGAAATACGGCGGCGCGGGGGAGCCAGGCGTTGGGTAAAGATGCAATCGGCCGGCATTGGACGCCCGGTCTAAGGCGCACGGCCGCCGGGCGCCAGTTTCCAGCGATTTCCGCCTCTTACCGTCTCCCTTGCTCCCGCGGAGCGCGGCGCCTGGGAAAGGGAACCCGCCGCGAGATTTTTTGGGTTTCGGACAACGTTCTTCCATAGGGCGCATCCGACTAAGTAAGAACAGAGGCTGCTCCCGACGTAAAATCCTGCCTGATTCCCTCATCCCGAACGAGGCTCCGGTGTCTTGGAGCCACCTCCTCATCCGATCCACCACGTTCCTCCTTTCGGCCTCTTGAGCGGGCCCACCGGAAGGTGGGCCCAGTCGCTCCGAGGGCTCCTCTCCCTTTCCTCGTAAAATTGAAGTCAAAATTGAAGTCGATGACCGGCAAACCATGACCCGCAAATCCGGATCCCAAAAATCGGCGGATGGCGCCTACCTTCCCAACCGCTCCGGCACACACGGCGCACCGGCGGAAGGGTCGGTCTGCTCCGACCGTGGGAATCGCCAGCGGCCGGCTCAAGAACGAGAAAATATTGAAATCATTCAGGTTGCGTCATGGGTGGATGGTTCGTTTCCGAGCCCGGGCGCCCCTTGGCTCGTCCACGGATTCAGCACCCGTTCCGGCGCGCCCGCCAGGAGCCTTCGGCGGGGGGCAGCGTCCGGACCCGCGCGCGCCTGTCGCAACCTGGACTTCAATCTGGGCTTCACGCAGGGCGCCAGCCGTGAGGCGGTGATGAAAAACCGCGAGCGGTTTCTGCGGTCGCTGTGCGGGGATCGCGCGGGATTCGATCTGGTGACGATCCGGCAGGTGCATTCTTCGCTGATCTGGCGGGTCGGGCGCGAAGCCGCCTCCGCCGAGTCCCAGTTGACGGGCGATGGATTGATTACCGATAAGCCGGGCCTGCTGCTGGGCATCCTGACCGCGGATTGCGTTCCTGTCCTGGTGGCGGACCTCCGCAAAGCTGCGGTGGGCGCCTTTCATGCGGGATGGCGGGGCGCCGTAGACCGCATCGTTGAGAAGGGAGTGGGCCGGATGCGGATGGAGTTCGGCTCCCGGCCGGAGGATTTGGTTGCGGCGATCGGTCCGCGGATCGGGCCATGCTGCTATCCCGTGGGGGAAGAAGTGCGGCAGCGGTTTGAGGCTCAGTTCGACTATGCGGGAGAGCTGTTTCGGGAGGTCTACGATTCCGATCCCGTTCGCCGGAAATACCCCATGCTGTTCCTCACGGCGCGCGCTCCGGGCCATAGCGACCTGGGCCCGGCGACGCATCTGGACCTGGCTGACGCCAATCGCCGGCAGTTGATGGCCGCCGGACTCCGGCCTGAGGCCATCCATTCGATTGGAGAGTGCACCTCTTGCAGCCCCCGCCGATTTTTCTCCTATCGAAGGGAGCAGGCTTTGAGTGGCCGCATGATGAGTGTGATCGGCATTCGGCCCTCGCCCGGGTCAAGCTGACCTTGGAATCGGCGAAGGCAAAGGAAAGCTGAAGGCCGAGCACGGCTACCAGCGGAGAGGTCGCCAGTTCCACCGGTCGCGCCGGTGTCGGTGTCAACAACCTGTTGAGACTCCACAGCTAGTCCGCGGTTCGTTCCGTACTGTTTGCTTGGTTCAGTCGTGAGGGATCGCACCGGATTCTCCGGCGCGATTAGGCGCCGTGATCGATGGCGCTGGAAACGGCGCCGGTTTTCAGGCCGCCGAAGGCCCTTCCTGGTGGGGCGAAGTCGCCTCCGGCGTTCTTCCGGATGGATTGACCAGATCGCGCAGTTCCTTGCTGGCCTTGAAGTAGGGAACTCGCTTGGCGGGCACCTCCACCTTCGCTCCGGTTTTTGGGTTGCGCCCGACGCGAGGTCGGCGTTGGCGGATTCGGAAACTTCCGAATCCCCGGATCTCGATCTTGTCCCCGGAACGGAGAGCATGAATCACCGAATCGAAGATCGTATCCACGATGACTTCCCCATCCCTCCGGGTAAGGTCACCGAGCAGCGTGACTTCCTCAACCAGATCTGCTTTGGTCATGGTCGGATTCGCTCCAATTCTTATGGTAACCCGTGTCAGCTATAGTAGATGCAGCAAAGTCTCCCGCGGAGAAAACAAAATGCGGAATCTCGCAATCCTGCGGCCGCCGCCGCGCCTCCCGAGGAGTGGATTGCGGGTCTTCTGGGCATAGCCTGTCGCGGGTCGCAGGCGCCGTAGAATTGCCGGGCCCCACTGCCGAGCCCCACTGCCGAGCCTTGGATGGCGGCCGGGCCGGGCATCGATTCGCAAGATAAAAGCTCCGTCTGCAACTGGCCGCCCCGCTATGAGTCCAACATCTAGTAGAGTGGATCGAAGCGGCACAACCCTGCTAGGACGCGCTCGAAACGGACCAACTCGAAACGACCCCGATGACCAGCCCCGTGTACAGCATCGTGATTCCGGTCTACAACGAGGAGCACCGCATAGCCGGGACGCTCGATAAAGTGTTGTGCTGCATTCGCAGCCGTGGATGGGCGGCCGAGGTTCTGATCGTGAATGACGGCTCGAGAGATCGGACCGCGGAGATCGTCGCCAGGTTCGCCGAGCGCAACCCCGAGATTCGACTGCTCCAAAATCAGGAAAATCGGGGCAAAGGCTACAGCGTCCGGCACGGGGTCCTGAGCGCTACCGGGGATGTGGTGATGTTTACGGACGCCGACCTTTCGGCTCCCCTGGATGAGGCGGCGCGCCTCTTTGCGGCGCTGCGAGAGGGCGCGGACATGGCCATCGGATCCCGGTGGCTCGAACCTCAGCGTCAGATTCAGCAGCAGCCTCTTTACCGCAGATTTTTCGGCCGTTGCTTCAATGCCATCACCCGCCTGGTTATGGGTCTCCCCTTTGCCGATACGCAATGCGGGTTTAAAGCCTTCTCGCGTCCCGTCGCGCAGACCATCTTCCAATTGCAGCGAATTGAACGCTGGGGCTTCGATCCGGAACTCCTCTTCATCGCCCTCAAGCGCGGGTACTCCGTTCGGGAGGTGCCGGTGACCTGGGGCCACGATGAACGCTCCCAGATCAGCTACCTCAAAGATGGCCTCAAGATGCTGGAGGAAATTGCCCACATCCGCTGGAACGCATTCCTAGGCGTGTACGATCGCAAGGTTCCGGAGTTGACGCCGCCGTGGCCGGTGGCGAAAGGCTGAGGCGAGGGGCGGCTGGCCGGCAACTTCCACGCATCTTTCCGATTGCCGTTAGGCGGCCGCGGACTTGAATCCACCATCCGTTCGAGCGGGTTTTCTTGATGCAAAACCCGCTCCTGGTTCGCATCCAGGTTCGCATCCAGGTTCGCATCCAGGTTCGCATCCAGGTTCGCAGCTTCGGTCCATACCATCCCGGAAAATGCTATCGCGCAAAAGAATCCCTCATGGTTGCTTCGGATTGTCCTCCGGAGCGCCGGCAGCCGGCGCCGGCCGGTAGGGCTCAACCGACAACATGTTCGTGAGGATTTCGCGGTCTCCGGAAGAGAATTCCGAGCGGAACTGGCTGGAATCGATCATGGCCCGGCGTTCATCCGGAGGGAAGGCGCGCAGGTCGCGGAAGGCTCTGCCAATCCGGCGCTTCTGCTCCGGGGGGAGTGAACGGAAGGCGGATACCGAGGCCCGCACCTGCTGCCGCATCTGCGGGCTCATGTGCTCCATCGCCTCAATCCGGTCGATCGTACGCTGGCGCTGCTGCGGCGGCATATCATTCAACTGGCGGAGGCGATTGACCAGGTTCTGCTGCGTCTTGGGCGGCAGCCGGTTAAATCCGGGCTCCTGCTGGATGGCTCGCGCCTGGTCCTGGAAGCTCATCTGCTGGTGACGCTGCAACCACTGTCCAAGATGGGGCTGCTGGTTATTCCTGGTTTGGGGTCCGCCGTTTCCTCCGTTGGCTACCGGCGGAGTTCGATTGGTTCTCGGCGGAAAGCTGCGCGCCCCCGATGCCGCCCGGCTCTGGCTGTGCGGCCGCGGGAATGCCAGCGGTTGCCCCAGGAATACGCATAGGCAGACCGCCGCGAAGACACGAGGAACCCGCTTCCCGTAAAGGGATATCCTCTCGGCGACTGCGCGTCTTGTCATCTTGCGCTTCCCCTGGAAGGGTCGACTTCGATTCCACTCCTAGTTTGAAGCTGGAGCTGCCCCCTCATCGCCGGAATCCAGAGCATCCAACTGCTGATAAAGCTGAGCGTTTCCATCGTACGACTGCAGATCGCGCACTACGGCGGAAACCTGACCGGATTGGGCCTGCTGGTGGCTGAGAAAGGCGAAGCCTCCGCCTCCCACAACCAACACCGCACCGAGCGTTCCCGCAGCGACATGACGCAAGGGAAGATCGACGCGATAAAGCACCCACGCCTTGAGTTTCTCCAGCCGGGTAGGTGGCGGACTCGTCTGTTCGACCCGCAGCCGGGCATAAAGCCTCGCCTCGAAGAAAGCGGAGGCCTCCGGCGTCTTCCATTCCTCCAGCAGCCTGCTGGTCGCGTCCAGGGCGGCCAGCTCAGAGGCGCACCGGGGGCACTCCGCGAAATGTTGTCGCACCTCATCCGGGACCGAATGGGGCTCAAGAAAGATCGCGGCCACATTCTTTCGCATTTTTCGGCAG